>DAOSJS010000047.1:0-16815 GCA_035367355.1 Candidatus Hydrogenedentota bacterium | reverse complement strand
TTCAGCTTATCGACCACACGCCCGGCTACGGCAGCGTGGCCCGTTACTGGATGAGCGTAGTGCAAAACGCCAACGAAGAGAACTGCGGCTCGTGTCCGGCCGACCCCGTGCTGGTCCTTCAGGCCATGGGCCGAAAAATCGGCTTCATCCCGGCGGCTGCGCGGCTGGCGGATCCAAAACGACAAATGCCGCTGCAGATATACATGGCCGAATCGAAGGTAACGGTCGAGGAGCTGTGCGATAACGTCAACGACCAGCTCAAACGGGACGGGCGCTGCATCATCGTGGTCAGCGAAGGCTTTGAAGTCGGCGAACTGGGCGAGACGAAGGATAGTTTCGGCCACACACAATTCAGCGCGTCGAAGACGACCGTGGCCCAGCAGCTGGTGACGATTCTCAATGAGCACGGCCTGCCCGTGCCGGGCAAGGCGCGAGGTCAGGTCATGGGCACCGATCAGCGCATGACCGCGCTCTACGCCTCCATCCCCGACCTGGATGAAGCATATAAGGTCGGCCAGAAGGCGGCGCTGATCGCCGAATCGGGCGAGAACGGATGGATGTCGACGATACTGCGCGAGCCCGGCCCCATCTACAACGTGCGCTACGACAAGGTGCCGCTTGAAAAGGTCGCCAATTCCGAACGCGCGTTCCCCAAAGCCTGGCTGGCTCCAAGCAAATACGATGTCACGGACGAATTCATCCGGTACGCCCAGCCACTGGTCGGCGAAGACTGGGCCAGCGTGCCCGTCGTGAACGGCCGCCAGCGATTCACCCGTTTCAAACCGGTTTTCGCCGAAAAGATGCTGCCCGAATACACCCTGCAAGCCCTGCGAAAATAGGCGAATTGCCTCCGGTCTCTATGCGCCGAGGAGTTTGCCGTGCAGGGCGATCGGTACTGGACCGCCGGATCTGAGATCGCCTGCACCGCAGTGGCGGTAATCCCTGTGGATCCGCCTATTCTCCGGGAGGAGTCTTCCTGCAGAGTCGACAGGGCAGGGTATGCGTTATGGCTTTACGACACTGTGCAGAAGCTTCCAGCGCAACGTGGCCGGTCGAAGCGGTTCGGCCAGCGTGAGTGGCGTCTGCGCCAGCACGGTATCGCCGAGCGCGATCCGCAGATTACCAAGCGTTTCGCCGGCTTCAACCGGCGGCCGCAGAAGGGCGGGTGTCTCCGTCAGCATTTTCAGGTCGGTCTTGGCCGTTTTGGGGATCGTGACCCAGACCTCTTCGGGCACGGTGAGGCGGGCGCCGGGCACGGTACAGTTTTGAACCGGCACCTCGGGATCGACCGGAGCGCCTTTGGCCAGAAGCCGCACACGTTCAGTCTCGCGGAATCCTTCTTCCATGATTTCCGCGGCGAGCTTGAACCGCCCAGAGCTCGTTTTGCACCCCATGACCACACCGATCAAGCGAATCCCTTCGCGCTCCGCTGTGACCGACAGGCACCATCCGGCCGCGCGGGTGAAGCCTGTCTTGAGGCCATCACAGCCATCCAGATCCCACAGAAGGCGGTTGGTATTGCTTTTGGCGGCCTGGCCCTCACGGAATGTGAATTCCTTGAGGCCGACCCATTCCATAATCAAGGGCTCCTGTGTGCACTTTCGCGCAAGAATGGCCATATCGCTTGCGCAGGTCTGATCTTCTTTCTGGCCTTTGTCGGGAGGCAGGCCATGGACGCTGTGAAACGTGGAATGCGTCATCCCAAGCTCCTGAGCGCGCTCGTTCATGGCCTCAAGGTAATTTTCCTTGCTTTCCCACAGGCCCTCGGCAATAGCCATGGCGGCATCGTTCGCGGAGGCGACGCAAAGAGCAGCCACCAGCTCACCCAGTGTCCATACCTCCCCTGCTTTCAAATACACCTGCGAGCCGCCCATACTCTCCGCGTGCGGGGACACGGTGATGGGGATATCCAGGGTCCATTTTTCTTCTTGAATGCCCTCACAGACCATCAGCATCATCATGAGCTTGACCATACTTGCGGGTGGCCTGATCTCTTCGGAATTGAGTTCCCACACGGGAAGCCCGGAATCCGCAAGGATGCAGACCGCGCTCCTGCATTCCGCCAGGCGCTGCTCGTTCAGGCCGGCATAGGCCGCCGGCGCCAGTGCACATACAAACAGAACAATGGATAGGCCCGCCTTCATGATTTAAAGTGTCCTCCGGTACTGCTTCAATAATTTCAACGTTTGACGGGAGACACAGAGGCATGCCTGGGACCGTGCCTGCACCATGTCTCCCCTGTCTACCTGCACTTCTCCGAGGAGGCCTGCGTCAGCCTGCATGGAGATCTCAAGATTCACCATTTGTGACAGAGCCAAACGGCTCATGGGGCGCTTTCATGATAATTCTCCGCTGCGCCGCCGATGGCGGCATGTGCAGCATCCAACTCCGAAAATGCATCCAGCACATCTTGAATGTTGAACGGCTTGGCCAGGATGACATCGGCCATATGCACGGACGGACTGCCTTCGGGCAGTCCTGTAATCGCGCACAGGGGTGTATGGGATGCCTGCACCCACTGTGCAAGGCGCTCGGATTGCCGGGGCGTGAGTCCATCCATATCGATCAGGAGCGAGCGGGCCCCCCGAGTCTCAAGCTGGGCCAGGGCATCGTCTGGATCGCTGTGATACGAAGCGGCGATCTTCCGGTTCGCCAGGGCGGTATGGAGCCAATCCAACAGATCTTCATCGGGCACGATCACAGCGCAGCCCATGGTTCCCCGAAAGTCTCGAGACGCCGGCGGCCGGGCTTCGGACAGCGCCAGGAGACTGTGCGGATCGCTGAGCATCCGATGCACTTTCCAGAAGAACTCATGTGGCTGGAACGGTTTCTCCAGCGTCTCGACCATCCCGCTCAGGACGATATATTCCTCTTCCGGCGTGTTCCTTCCTTTAAGCAGAATAACCGGGCCAGCCTGCTCGCCGAGCGCATTGTGGAGAAGGGCGACGAATGCCGGCCCAGCCAGGCCGGCTGTGTTTTCGTCTGAAATGACCAGGTCGGGCGGGTTTTCCCTGCACGCGCGAATGGCTTCGTGCCCGCCCGAGATCCTGTCCACCCGTGCGCCCCATGCCTCCAGGAGAACGGCGAGCTTTTCCCGGAGATCAGAGTCATCAGACACCCAGGCAATGCGTTTCTCGTAAAACCGGGCTTCTTCGCCGGGGGTATACCCATCGTCGAAAAAGACCTCCGGCAACACCAGCGTGAACCGGCTGCCTTCGCCCGGAGCACTGAAGAGTTCGATGGTCCCGCCGTGCGCTTCGGCGATGCTTTTGGCGATCGAGAGGCCGATGCCTGCCCCCTCATAACGGCGTTCCAGTGAGTTATCGACCTGAAAGAATTTATCAAACACACGTTTCTGAAATTCCGGCGCGATCCCGATACCGGTATCTACCACGCTCAGGAGGGCCGTTCCACCCGGCGCGCGGCTGAGATTAAGCTGGATCTTCCCGCCAGACCCCGTGAATTTCACCGCATTGGACAGAAGGTTTGTAAGAACCTGCGCCAGGCGGGCGCGATCGCCCCAGACCTGGGGCAGGCCTTCCGGGGGAGAAAACACAAGGCTCAGGCCGTGTTGCTGGGCCGCCGGGCGTATGGATCGTACACACTCTTCGGCAAGCTCCGGCAGATTGAACAGGGATAGCCGCAGGCGGAAGCCCCGGATTTGCATCCGGCTGAACTCGATCATTTCTTCGATAAGCGTTCCGAGGCGTTCGAGATTTCGCGATATGACTTCCAGGGCGTTTTTCTGTTCGTTTTCAAGAGCGCCGATGCATTCGGAGTCGAGCATCTCCACGTAGCCACGGATGGTGCTCAGGGGGGTGCGCAGTTCGTGGGTCACGTTGGTCAGAAAACTGTCTTTCGTGCGGTCCAGGATCCGCAGCTCCTCGTTGGTCGATTCCAGCTGGATCGCCCGAATTTCAAGCTGGGTCTGCATTTCTTTCTGCTTGCTCACGTCCGTGACCACCAGGGAGTAACGCGCGCCACCTTCGCGCGAGTCCTCGACGCGGGAGACGCCCAGCACGACCGGGAGCCCGCCGCGAGCGCTTGAGATCAGTGAGGTTTCCTGCTGAAGACGCCGGGGCTGTTTGGATTCGGCCACTTCGAGCAGGTTGAGCAGCTTGGCCCGGCCCGCGGCATCCACAAACTCAAAAATGTCGCGGCCGACCAATTCTCCGGGTTCCAGCCCCAGCATCTCACAGATGCGCTCATTGGAAAATCGCACTCGATAAGCGCTGTCGAGCGTCAAAAACCCTTCATTCATGTGAATCAGCAGGCCGCGGAGCCGCTCCGCCGACTCGCGAAGCTGCCGGGTCTGGCCTTCCACCAGCCGCTGCAGGCCGGCGGCGTATTTCTCCAGGCTCTTCGACAGCTCGGCCTGCTCGGTCACATCACGAAAAATGGATACGGTGCCGGCATGCCGTCCCCGGCGATCAAAGATGGGGGTGCCGCTTACGGCGAAATGGCGTTCCTGCCCCCGCACTCGATGGTTGATCACGAATTCCGACACCCGGCGGCGCTCGTTTTTCTGGATGTGTTCGAGGAGGGAGTCTTGTTTGAGATCCTGCAACATCTCCTCGGCGTGCCGGCCCACTACTTCATTAGTGGTGAGACCCGTCATTTCCAGAAAACGGCCATTGGCCAGGATGATGCTGCCATCCGGGGCCGAGAGCATGAACCCCTCGCTCATATGCTCCATCAGATACCGGAACCGATCGCCTATTTCCGTCAGTTCTTCTTCGCCGCGAACAACGGCAAACAGAATGGCGATCAGGCCGGCGAGCAACCCCAGCGCGCCGGAACCACGGGAGAGAATCCGCAGATAGGGCGGGACTTCCGCGGAGTCGAAGGTGCCGGGGAAATCGGCGATGGTTGTCATGCCGCCCACGATAAGCATCAACACGCCGGCAATGAGGAACAGCTTCTGGAGCCCGGTCACCTGCAGTCGAGCCAGAAAATTCCCCACACCGAACACAGGGAGCGCCACCGACAGGAGCAGGGTAATCCGGTGGAGGATGGGGTCCTCCCAGCGCGTCGAAAAGAGAACTCCGCCCATGCCAATCAGAAGGAAGACCAGGCACAGAGACAGATCCTGCTTTCTGGAGCCGGGCGCGCCCCGCCGCGAATCCACTGCTTTTCGCTTACCAAACATGCGTTCCGGTGTCTTTACTCCGTGCTGGCGCGCAACCGGGCTTCGCGCACCAGTTCATCGCAGCGTTCATTGAACGTGTTTCCGGCGTGCCCTTTCACCCAGTGCCAGGCGATGTCATGCCGGGCCGCCAATTCGTCGAGGCGCTGCCAGAGATCCTGATTTTTGACGGCCCCAGTGCGCGTGCGCCAGCCGTTCCGCTTCCATTTCGGCATCCAGTCCGTAATGCCCTTCTGCAGGTACTGGGAATCCGTATGCAGGGCCACCCGGCAAGAGCGCCGCAGTGTCTCGAGCGCCTTCACTGCGGCGGTGAGTTCCATGCGGTTATTGGTCGTGACGTCCTCGTGGCCGGAAAGCTCACGGATGCGCTCCCGGTAGATCAACACGGCTCCCCACCCGCCCCGCCCGGGATTGGGGTCGCATCCACCGTCAGTATAGACGGTTACCACATCATGTAGTGGCGCCTTCATCAATTCCTCCGCCAGCTAGTGTATCAAAAATCAGACCCGACTGGCAGGCGAAATTCGACAATTCCTTCCAGCAGGATCATGAATGGGCGTCCAGCAGCTTACGCAGCGTCTCCACTGCCCGATCCTGGTGGTATTTTACAGCCAGATCCAGCGGAGTCTCGCCCTGAGAATTGACGGCGTGCAGATCCGCGCCCCGCCGCACGAGGAAGCCAATCATACCGGTCATCCCATGGATCGCGCCGGAGTGCAGCGGAGTATCGCCGAAATCATCAACCGCATCGATTTTCGCGCCAGCCTTGATCAGCGCGTCTGCACAGGCTGGACGGCTCATGAAGGTCGCCACGTGGAGTGGCGTCAAGCCCGTCTTATCCCGGACGTTGACATCCGCCCCTTGTTCGATGAGAAACTTCAACACGTCCACGCGGTCGTAGGTAATGGCAAAATACACGGGCGTCTTCTGCATTTTGTCCCGGCTTTCCAGGGCTTTCGGATTGCGGGCAAGCAGTGCCCGCACCTGGTTCAGGTCGCCGGTCGCGGCGATGTCATGCAGAGAGTCTCCGCAGCCTGGCATGCACATGCTGGCTATCAGCACAATGGCGTACAGCCCAAACCTGTTCCGGAACGGCGACACGGTGCGATCTATTCTATGGTGGCTTTCATGTACCATTCCTGAGCATTCTCTTGAGTAATTTTGGTGGGTTTCAGGATCACCCGTTCCGGCACGGCTTCGCCCTTGAGCATGGCTACCGCGTAATCGATGGCCTCCGCCGCGCAGGGGGGATAGATAAACGTACACTGCAGGACTCCGTCAATGACCTTCTTAATCCCGCCTGCCTGACCGCCGAGGCCGTCGACGCCGACGAAAATCATCTCGCCTTCACGGCCGGCTTCGCGCGCCGCGAGATAACAGCCCACCGCCATCGGATCATTGTGTGCATATACGGCATCGATTTTCGGATGGGCCTGAATCTGGGTTTCCATCCGTTTTTTGGCTTCGCTCTGGAGCCAATTGGCCACGTCTTCGATGACCTTCACGCCGGGCACTGCGTCGATGAATTTGCGGCCTCCTTCGTGGCGTTCCTGCTGTGGTTTGGTGCCCAGAAGGCCCTTCATTTCCACCACAACTGGGTTCTCAATGCCGCGGGATTTCAGATATTTCTGGACGTGTTGCCCCGCCATCTCTCCGATTTCGACATTGTCAGCGCCGACGAACAAGTCATAGACCGGGGCGGCGAGGTCCCGCTCAAGGCATATGACCTTGATGCCTGCCTCGTGCGCCTGCCGCACCACATTCGTCAAGGGCGCTGCTTCGTTCGGAGCGACGATGAGCAGATCAACTCCCTGCAGGATGATGTTTTCGATCTGCGCGATCTGCTTCATGTTGTCCTGTTGGGCGTCGGTGATGTGGAAATCGACAATGTCCGCGTACTTCTCCTGGACTGCTGTCTGGAAGATTTTATTCTGAACGGCCCGGTAGGGTTCGGCGCTGTTGCACTGGGAGAAGACAATCTTGAACTTCGAGCTGGCTTCCTTCGGAGAATCAGGTTTGGGACCGCCGCAGCCAGCCAGCACAAGGCTCAGAAACGCGGCGGCAGCGAGCCGGGTGATCTTGTTCATGGGTTTGACCTCGTGCGCCGGGCGTCATCCGGATTCAGACGGGATACCGGACAGACGCTAGCCTTTTTTCTTCACACCAACTATCTGAAGCCAGACAGCAATAACAATGATAACGGCTTTTGCCATCCACTGCACATTTTCATCGACGTTGCGCAGTCCCAACAGGTTAGAGAGGATCCCCAGCGCCAGGGCGCCGACGAGGGTTCCCAGCATCCCCCCTTTTCCTCCCGCGAGGCTCGTGCCGCCGATCACAGCCGCCGCGATAGCATCCAGTTCGTACGATATCCCGGCGTTGGAACTGCCCTGGTGCGACTGCGCGCAGTGGAGAAGGCCTGCGATGCCGGCGAGAAACCCGCTGATCACATAAACCCCCACTTTTATCCGCGGTACCCGAATACCGGAGAGCCGCGCGGCCTCCTCAGAACCGCCGATGGCCACCGCGTAGCGACCGAAGCGGGTATGGTTGAGCAGAATGGCTCCCAGCAGAGCGATGCATGCAAACGTGGGAATCACGACACTCTGTCTGGCCAGAAAATCCGCGACGCGGGCCGTGTACTCCTCTCCCATGGGGAAATCGATGGTCTTGTTTTCCACCAGCCATTTGGCAAAGCCCCGGCTGCCGGTCATGACGGCCAGCGTGGCGATAAATGGCTGCATTCGCAGCCGTGAGATCAGCACGCCGCTGACGAGGCCGAACAGCGTGGCCGCCAGTAGCGCTATCGCCAAAGAGACGCCCAGGCTCCATTCATGACTCACGAACGTGAACGCAAACAGGGTGGACGCCAGCGCCAGCAGGGATCCCACCGACAAATCAATGCCCCCGGTAATAATGACGAGGGTCATGCCAACCGCCAGGATGCCAATCTCCGAGATCTGCCGCAGCACATTGAACAGATTCCGGGATTGCCAGAACACCAGGTGGCCATCACGCTGCGGAGAAAAGACCGTGGCGAGCACAACAACGAAGAGCAGCGTACCGAGCGGCCGCACCCATTCCTGTTCGAAGAGCCGTTTGAGGCCACCCGAATGCCAGCTCTTCTTCACCATGCGCGTACGAACTCCGTGCCTGGGCAACATGCGCCGCTTGAAAGTGCTCAGAAAACCACCCAAGGCCCCGGAGCAACGGGACCGTGGCTTCCCCTGCAAGCCGGGCCTATTTTCCCGTTTTAAGTGCGCGGTTTCAACCCTCCCTCGGTGCGGATACACCGGCCTGCCGCCTCCTGTTCCGTGTAGTAACCAATCTGGTGTGGAATACTTACAGCCACCGGCGCGTTTCTTTTCCTGACATCGCGGATTCGTACGGCGCGATTCCACCTGCGCGCCACGGGTTTTCCCATAGCGTTTGATCATAACGGTTTGGGGTGATAGCATCGGGCGCCCCAGCCTTGTTTTTTTCGCTATGGTAAACAGTCAGCAGTAACGGGAGCCGGCACAGGCAGTGACTCCACTGGGGAAGCGTACCGGTTCCAGCGCCCCGGAGAGGTACATTGAGATGCGTGTTTATGACGACAACAGCTTCAGCATCGGAAACACCCCGCTAGTCCATCTGCAACGCCTCGGCCAGGGCCTGCCTGCCCGGATATTCGGAAAGGTGGAAGGCCGGAATCCCGGCTACTCCGTCAAGTGTCGCATCGGTGCGAGTATGGTCTGGGACGCGGAAGAACGCGGCCTCCTGAAACCCGGCGGGACAATTGTGGAGCCGACCTCGGGCAACACAGGCATCGCACTGGCATTTGTGTCGGCCGCCCGTGGATACAAGCTAGTCCTGACCATGCCCGAGACCATGAGCCTGGAACGGCGGCAGATGTTGAAAGCGTTCGGCGCCAAGGTAGTCCTGACGCCGGGGGAGCAAGGCATGCCCGGGGCGATTCAGGAAGCCGAGAAAATCGTCCAGGACAACCCCGGTTTTTTTATGCCGCAGCAGTTCAACAACCCGGCCAATCCGGGCATTCACTTCAAGACCACCGGCCCGGAGATCTGGAACGATCTGGATGGACAGGCCGATGTGCTGGTGTCGGGCGTCGGCACAGGGGGCACGATTACCGGCGTTGCGCGCTACTTTAAAGAAGCCCGGCAAAAACCCCTCGAAACAGTCGCCGTGGAGCCGGAAGCCTCCGCGGTGCTGTCTGGCGGCAAGCCCGGCCCGCATAAGATTCAGGGCATCGGGGCCGGCTTTGTCCCTGGCGTACTGGACCTGGCCCTGATCGACAAGATTGAGACCGTGTCCAATGAGGAAGCATTTGAAACCGCCCGCCGGCTCGCCCGGGAAGAAGGCCTCATCAGCGGCATCAGTTGCGGCGCAGCAGCAGCAGTCGCGCTGCGGCTCGGCGCGCGTCCAGAGTATCAAGGAAAAAATATTGTGGTCATCCTTCCCGATTCGGGCGAGCGCTATCTGTCTACCCCGCTGTTTGAAGGGTAGGTACCGGTTTTGGAAGGACTACGATACAGGGAGAGGAAGGGAAGATGACGGAAAGCAGGCAGCACGGATTAGGCACCCGCGCACTTCACGCGGGACAGGACCCGGACCCCGTAACGGGCTCGCGGGCGGTGCCCATTTATCAGACGACGTCGTATGTCTTCAACAGCGCCGAACATGCCGCGCGGCTTTTCGGGCTCGAAGAATTCGGCAACATCTACACGCGGATTATGAATCCCACGGTCGATGTGTTCGAAAAGCGGATAGCAGCGCTTGAAGGCGGCGTGGGCGCCCTGGGCCTCGCATCCGGCAGCTCAGCCATCACCCTGGCCGCGCTCAACATCACGAAATCCGGCCAGAACCTCGTGTCTTCGTCGACGCTGTATGGCGGCACGTTCAACCTCTTCGCGCATACCTTCAAAGATCTGGGCATCGAGGCTCGTTTTGTCGACGCGCGCGAGCCGGCGAATTTCGCCAACGCCATCGACGACAAGACCCGCTTCCTGTATTGCGAGACCATCGGCAATCCGGCTTGCGACGTGCCCGATATCAAAGCCATCGCGGATATCGCCCACAAGCACGGCATCCCGCTCATTGTCGACAATACCGCGGCCTCGCCCATTCTGTTCCGGCCGATCGAGCACGGAGCCGATATCGTGGTGCACTCTGCCACGAAAGTGATCGGCGGCCACGGCACGTCGATCGGCGGGGTCATTGTGGATGGCGGCACCTTCGATTGGAACAACGGCAAATTCCCGGAGTTGACAGAGCCCTGTGCGAGTTACCACGGCCTGAAGTTTTATGAGGCCATGAAACCGCTGGGCAACATCTCGTACATCATCAAGGCACGGGTTACGATGTTGCGCGACATGGGCCCCTGCCTCTCCCCCTTCAATGCCTTCCTGCTGCTGCAGGGCCTGGAAACCATCCACCTGCGCGTCCCGAGGCATTCCGAAAACGCGTTACGAGTCGCCCAGCATCTGGAAGCGCATCCGGCGGTGGAATGGGTGAGCTATCCCGGCCTGAAGAGCCACCCCGATCACAAACGCGCCCGGGAATATATGCCAGGCGGGAGCGGCGCGATCCTGACCTTTGGCGTGAAGGCCGGGTATGAGGGCGCCAAGAAATTCATCAACGGGGTCAAACTGGCTTCGCATCTGGCGAACATTCTGGACGCAAAAACCCTCGTCATCCATCCGGCCTCGACGACGCACCAGCAGCTTTCGCCTGAGGAACAGAAGGAAGCCGGCGTAACGCCCAACCTGATCCGCGTGTCGGTCGGCATCGAAGACATCGAGGACATTATCGCCGATCTGGACCAGGCGCTGGAACAGACCGCCAAATAATGGTATGCTGGGCAGGCGCGGTGCCTTTTTCCAGGGGACCGCGCCCGTTTTTTATCTCGAGATGCGACGGGCAGCAAGGGAGCAGGGATGGCAGACGAAGGCTCGGTTGGGATAGTTACGCCGCAGCAATTCCGGTTTGCTGAGCCGCCCGGCCAGCTCGAACTGGATTGCGGCCGTAAGCTGGGGCCCATCACGATTGCGTATGAGACCTACGGCACGCTGAATGCCGACCGCTCCAACGCCGTCCTCATCCTGCATGCCCTGACGGGCGATGCCCACGCTGCCGGATTCCACTCTCCCTCCGATCCGAAACCGGGCTGGTGGGACCATATGATCGGGCCCGGAAAAGGTTTTGATACCAACAAATACTTCGTGATTTGCTCCAATTGCCTCGGCGGCTGCCGCGGCACAACCGGCCCCTACTCCATTAACCCTGAGAATGGCAGGCCGTTTGGCCTGTCTTTTCCCATGGTCACCATCGGCGACATGGTTCGCGCGCAGCGGCAATTGATCGGACACCTGGGCATTGAACGCCTACTTTCAGTGGCGGGCGGCTCGATGGGTGGCATGCAGGTTCTGGAATGGCTCACCCGCTACCCTGAACTCGTGCGGTCGGGTATCTGCATCGCGTCCGGACCGCATAACGGCGCGCAGGCCATCGCCTTCGATGCCGTCGGCCGGCACGCAGTCCAGGCGGATCCCGCGTTCAAAGACGGCAACTACTACGGCGAAGACGGCCCCGTCCAGGGACTCTCGATCGCCCGCATGCTCGGGCACATCACCTACCTTTCCGACGAGGCCATGCGCGCCAAGTTCGGGCGGACTCTGCGGGGCAAATCCAAGTACAGCTACGACTTTGCCAGCGAGTTCTCCGTTGAAACGTATCTCGACCACCAGGGAGAGAAATTCGTCAACCGTTTTGATGCGAACAGTTACCTTTACGTCACCAAGGCCTGCGACTATTTTGATCTCGTCGCGGCGTATGGCTCGCTGGATGAGGCATTTGCCCGCGTTCAGTCGCGTGTCATGGTTCTGTCGTTCACGTCGGACTGGCTCTATCCCCCGTATCAATCGCGTGAGATGGTCGATTCGCTCATGCGAAACCGCAAAGAAGTGACGTATTGCAACATCCATTCCGATTACGGGCACGATGCGTTCCTGCTCGAAGTCGATGCCATGAGAGACCTGGTCGCGGGCTTCCTGGAACACACCCTGGAGCCCGAGCGAAAAACACGAGAGGCCGGGCCGGCAGTGCGCGGTCTCTCGAACTCCACGGAACCGGCGCCGCTCTCCCGCCACAGCATCTACGAAAGCCCTCGTGTGGACTACGATCTCATTGTGGATCTGGTCGATCCAGGCAGCCGGGTGCTGGATATCGGATGCGGCGACGGTGAGCTGCTCCATCGCCTGGTCCGCCTCAAGCAAGTAGACGGATTGGGGCTCGAAGTATCCGAAAGTAACGTAGTCCGCTGCGTTAACAGCGGTATTCCGGTGGTTCAGGCGGACATTGACAAGGGCCTGAGCGCGCTCCCGGACGCGAGTTACGACTATGTCATCCTCAGCATGACCCTGCAGGTTATTAAGAAACCTGAGCTGGCGATCCGTGAAATGCTCCGCGTGGGCAAGAAATGCATCATCAGCTTCCCGAATTTCGGATTTTGGAAAGTCCGGACGCTGCTCGCGTTCCGGGGAAAAGCGCCGGTCACCCGGAGCCTCCCCTATTCCTGGCATTCGACACCGAACCGCAACGTATTATCCGTCAAAGACTTTCGGCAATTTTGCGAACAGCAGCAGGTCCGCATCGAACGGGAAATTCCGCTCTCCAGCACCGGGGGCGGGTTCATGGTACGCCGCTGGCCCAACCTGTTTGCGGAAGAGGCCGTGTACGTCGTTACCGCCGCGAACTGACCGCTTAGCCTCCTCGGTTGTGAAAAAGCAGGTGCACCGCGCCCGCGGATGACGTTCAGGACATCTTAGCGCGCCCTTCGCCAGCATCGGAATCGGATGCTCCCTGCTCCACCGGGAAAAGCGGGTCGAGGAAACCGCATAGACCCTGGATGTAACGTTGTCCGGTTTCCGCATATCCTTCGTTGTGGTTGCCGGAGATCTCAAGAAAGGTTTTCGGCTCAGGGGCCAGCTGAAACAGCCCCTTTCCGTGATGATAGGGCACCACATCATCATCCGGACTGTGAACTACGAGTATTGGAGCGCTGCACCGGACGAGCTTGTGCTCCGTTTCGAACCGATGGCGCAGCAACAGGCCCACAGGCAGGAACGGGAACGCCTCTTTACCCAGAGTGACTGCGGAGAGAAACGTACTCTCGAGGATGACGGCCCCCGGCCTGACTTCCGCGGCGAGATCAGCCGTGACGGCGCCACCCAGGCTGCGGCCGAAAAGGATGATGCGCTCCGGCGGAATCCTATGTTCTTCGACCAGCCAGCGCCAACAGGCCCGGATATCCTCATAACACCGCTTTTCGGACGCTTTCCCGGTGCTCTTGCCATAGCCGCCATAATCGTAAATGAGGACGTCAAAGCCCAGTTCGCGCCAGATCGCAAGCCCAGGCTGGCGGCCGCTGATATTGCCACCGTTGCCGTGTGAATAGAGAATTGCACCGCGCGACCGGGGCACCGGGATGAACCAGCCGTGCGTGGTGTAACCGTTCACGTGCAGAACGACGTCACGGTACGCCCATCCCGCGTCCGCAGGATTCCAGAACATGCCGCGCGTCGCAGGAAAGACGATAGCGCGCTGCACTGCGGCAATAAGCGCAATCCCGCATCCCAAAATCAAAATTCCGAGGACAACAGTCCCGGCCATCCGTCTCCTCCCGCTCATTCGCAGCAGCCCTTCCCGGGGAACAGCCATTCGCCTGTCTCAGGGGTGGTTTTTTACTCGCATCCTATCGTTTGAATATTGTATGATTAGGATTCGCAATTCAACGAAGACCCAGGAGGGGGAGCGAGCAATGACCGAGTACAATATTCTACTTGATAGCAAAAAAATGCCCGATGCGTGGTACAACGTCACGCCGGACCTGCCTGCGCCGATGCAGCCGCCGCTTCATCCGGCTACCCACCAACCATTGAAGGCCGAGGATCTCGAAGCGATCTTCCCGAGATCGCTCATTGAGCAGGAAATGTCCGTCCAACCGGCAATCTCTATCCCGGGCGAGGTGATGGACATCTACCGCCTGTATCGCCCCACGCCTTTGCGCCGTGCATACCGCCTGGAAAAGATGCTCGACACGCCGGCCAGGATCTTCTACAAAAATGAGAGCGTCACCCCGTCCGGCAGCCATAAAATCAACACCTCGATCGCCCAGGCCTATTTCAACAAGAAAGACGGCGTTAACGAGCTTACAACCGAAACCGGCGCCGGCCAATGGGGCACCGCCCTCTCCATCGCCTGTGCGATGCTGGGCATGAAATGCACCGTGTACATGGTGCGTGTCAGCTTCGATCAAAAGCCGTACCGGCGCGTTTTGATGCAGACTTACGGCGCCGATGTCGTCTCCAGCCCGAGCGATACAACGGACAGCGGGCGGTCATTTCAGGCGAAGTTTCCGGATACGACAGGCAGCCTGGGCATGGCCATCTCCGAAGCCGTCGAGGTGGCGGCCAAGAGCGGCGGCCGGGCCAAGTACAGCCTGGGAAGCGTGCTTAACCACGTGCTTCTCCACCAGACCGTCATCGGGCTGGAAGCGAAAGCCCAGCTGGAGCAGGTTGGCGAAGAGCCCGATGTGGTAATCGGCTGCTGCGGCGGCGGTTCAAACTTCGCCGGCATCGCATTCCCCTTCGTACCCATGAAGAAGAACGGCAAGGACATCGACTTCATCGCGGTCGAGCCCACCGCCTGCCCAACCCTCACCCGGGGGCTGTATGCCTACGATTACGGCGACACCGCACACCTGACTCCGCTGCTGCTTCAGTACACTCTGGGCCATCAGTTCGTTCCGCCGGGAATTCACGCCGGCGGCCTCCGCTACCATGGCGTTGCCCAGCAGGTGGCTCTCATGGTCAAGGAAGGGTTCATGCGCGCCGTGGCTTGCCACCAGAATCCGGTGTTTGAAGCCCTCAAGATGTTCTCCGTGGCGGAAGGCATTCTGGCGGCGCCCGAATCCGGGCACGCGATCCGCGTCGCCATTGACGAGGCGCTCAAGTGTAAGGAATCCGGAGAATCCAGGGCCATCCTCTTCAACCTGAGCGGGCACGGTCACTTTGACATGACCGCGTACGAGGCCTACGCCAGCAGCAAACTGGAAGATTATGATCTCGACCAGAGCATCATTGATGCGGCGGAGGCCGTAATTCCCAAGATCTGACCATTCAATAACATCGTGAGCCGGGGAGAGTTCGCTGGGACAGGGGACTCTCCCTTTTTATATGGCCGAGGCGCGGTCATTGTCGTGCGAGTGCGGCGCGCAGGGCTGAAAGAGGTTATACTTGGAGTAAATAAGCCTGTCCCGTGATGATCTGAGGAGCCTTCGGGAGAGCCACCATGAACAAAACGCCCATCCGCAGTTGTTGCGCCGCCCTGCTGCTTGCAGCCCTGCCCGCCTTGCTCACCGGTTGTCCGAAGCCGCTGTTTTCGGAGAACGTCGTCCGGACAAGCGACCTCGTGTATGGCGCGGGCTACGTGAAAGATAATACGACTGAGCTCGGCTACCGTCTCAAGGATCTCCATTTCGATCTGGTTGAGCCTACCGACGGGCCGGCCACCCTCAGACCTGCCGTCTTGATGATCCATGGCGGCACTTTCCTCACCGGCTCAAAAAACGACGAGAACCTCGTGCGCGCAGCCAATGGACTTGCCACGGAAGGCTATGTCTGTTTTTTGATCGATTACCGCCTGGATGGCGACAACCCTCCCGTTGAAAAATCGTGGCAGCCGGACACCGAAGACACAAAAGACTTGAACATTCCGTCCCTGGCCGCCGTGCGCGCGGCATTTGTCGATGCCAAAACGGCGATGCGCCACATCCGGGCCAACAGCAGCACATACGGTATCGACCCTGACCGCATAGCCGTCTGGGGTGAATCGGCGGGCGCATTCGCGGCCCTGGCCGCCGGACTTACCGAACCGGGAGAGTTTGAAGATGACGGAAATGACCTGCCGGTACCCGTAGAGAATAATCCGTACGTGAATCCCAAGCCCTCGGTTATCATCGATTGCTGGGGAAGCTCGGTGTTTACCAACGACGCCTTTGATGCTGACGATCCGCCCGTCATGATCTTCCACGGCAAAAACGACAAGACAATCTCCTACCTTCTGGCACTGAACGTCAAATCCAAGTGCGAGGCAGCGGGCATACCATACCGGTTTTATGGGATTTCGGGCGGCGGGCATGGCTGCTGGGACTGTACCTATAAGGGCAGGACACTAACCGAATTGACGCTGGACTTCCTGGCCGACTTCATGCCGTGATCGGCACGGACCCGGCGACCTCGCAGCCCGGCCTTTGCGCTAGCCTTGCCCGTAATAGGCGTCCGGCCCGTGTTTGCGCTCGTAATGCCGTTGGAGCAGCCAGGGGGGCAGATCTCGGGTATCCGCATTCAGGGCGAGCGTGTGAAAGGCCATGCGCGCGATCTCTTCGAGCGTCGCGGCGCTCGTGACTGCGTCTTCGACCTCTTTTCCCCACGCAAAGGGCCCGTGCTGCGCCACAAGCACTCCGGGGAACGCCACGGGCGAAAGCTGCTGAAAACGCCGCACAATCACCCGGCCCGTGTTCTTCTCGTAGTCCCCCGCCACCTCATCTTCGCTCAACGATTCGGTAATCGGCACCTCCCCCGGGCAATAGTCGGCGTGAGTCGTGCCCA
>DAOSJS010000046.1:0-16909 GCA_035367355.1 Candidatus Hydrogenedentota bacterium | reverse complement strand
GACGCGCTGCCCCGTGATGTCGCTCCGGGCGACCGGCTCCTGCTTGCGGATGGCATGCTCGAATTGGCCGTGGTCGAGGTGAAGGGGCCGGACGTTCATTGCACGGTGCTGCGCGGTGGCGAGCTGGGCCAATCCAAGGGCGTCAATCTGCCCGGCGTCGCCGTCAGTGCGGCTGCATTCACGGCTAAGGACGCGGAAGACCTCGAATTTGCCCTGGGACTGGGCGTCGACTATGTGGCCCTTTCGTTCGTGCGCTCTGCGGACGATATCCGCGCATTGAAAGCACGAATTGCGCAAATCGGACACGAGACTCCCGTGGTGGCCAAGATCGAACGCCCGGAAGCCGTTGCTGCAATCGATGATATCATCGCCGTGGCCGATGCGGTTATGGTGGCCCGGGGTGACCTGGGGGTTGAAATGGCCCTGGACGAAGTCCCTCAGGTTCAAAAAGACGTCGTTCGCAAGTGCAACCGGAACGGGGTGCCGGTAATCACCGCCACGCAAATGCTGGAATCCATGATGGCCAGCGCCCGGCCGACCCGCGCGGAGGTCGCGGATATCGCCAATGCCATCCATGACGGCACCGACGCGCTGATGCTCAGCGGTGAGACTGCCGTCGGCCGCTACCCCGTTGAAGCTGTGATCACCATGGCCCAGGTGGCCAAAAAAACCGACGAGGTCGTGGAACAGCTGCCGCGTCTCTCCCCCGCGATTCCGGATACCATCTCCCGTGTCGATTCGACGTTCTCCCACGCGCTCGGACTGGCAGCGAGCCGGGCTGCGGAAGATGTGAACGCCAAGTGCATAACTTGTTTTACCATGACAGGTTACAGTGCACGGATGATCTCGCGGCAGCGCCCTCGAAAACCGGTCGTCGCGGTAACGATGTCGGAGGAAACCCGCCGCCGCTGCGCCCTGTACTGGGGCGTGCAGACTCTGGAAGGCGAAGAAACGGAGAGCCTCAATGCCATGGTCAAACAGGTGGACGAAATACTGAGCCGCGAAGGGCTGGCCAGGCAAGGCGATACGGTCATCATTGTGGGAGGCTCGCCGCTATTGATCGGGGGCCGTGCCAATTTCCTCAAGCTTCACCAGCTGGGGGAATCAGAAACCAGGCGGTAAGGCATGACGGATTTCCCGGAAAAAATCGCGCCGGACTGGTATGCCCGGGCTTTCGACAGCCTCTACCCCATCCTGTACGCCCACCGCACGGTTGAAGCGGCCCGGCCGGAGGCGGAGTTCGCTGCGGCCAAACTGGGCCTGGGCGGCACGGAACAGGTCCTCGATCTGTGCTGCGGTAACGGCCGGCACATGTGCCACTTGCGGAGTAGGTGCGGCGCTTTGGCAGGGCTCGACTATTCGGAGGCGCTGCTTCGGCTGGCCCGTGATTCCGTGGGTGAACAGTGTATGCTGGTCCGGGCCGACATGCGGGCGATTCCTTTTAATCAAACTTTCGATGCGGTCACCAATTTCTTTACCTCGTTCGGCTACTTTTTTGATCCGGAGGACAATCTCAAGGTAGTCTGCGGGGTGGCGGCCGCTCTGAAGCCGCGCGGGCGGTTCTTTATCGACTACGTGAACCGGGAGAGTGCTATCGCCCAACTGGTGCCCGAAAGTGTCCGAACGCGGGGGAACTACGAAATGCATGACCGCCGCTGGGTCGATTTCGAGCAAAACCGCCTGAACAAGCTTACCACCGTGCGGTATGACGGGGCGCTCATCCGTGAAGTCGAAGAATCGGTGCAATTGTACAGCCCGGGCGAATTTGAAGACCTTTTGCGTTCGGGCGGCCTGAAATTGGAGGCATTTTACGGTGATTACACCGGCGCCGGGCTGGATTCAAACGCCCCGCGCATGATTGCATGCGGAAGCAGGGAGTGAGAGGTTGCGCGAGCTGTATGACGAATATTTGAGCGAATCACCTGATTTAATGCCGTTTTACGCCGCGCCACCGTCCAGATTGGAAGAATCCCTCCCCCGTCCCGTTGCCTGGGACCAAATGCTCGTACGTGAAGTGCGCGCGTACAACGAGCGCATCGGTTCGGGGGGGGCGTTTGACGGAACCGAGCTCGTTGTCGCGACCGGGCAGCAGCCGGGCCTGTTTTCCGGGCCGTTGTACACGGTGTATAAGGCGATCACCTGCATTATGCTCGCCCGGCAGCTCGAGGAACGCTCCGGCACGCCGTGTGTGCCTCTGTTCTGGGTAGCCAGCGAAGACCACGATTTCGAAGAGGCCGCTACGGCCCATTTTCTCACCAAAAAGGATAGCCCGCTGAGCCTCACGTATGCGCCGCAAGCCGACGTGTCCGGGCTGCCCCTCTACCGTGTGCCGCTCGAAGGCTGGATTCATGAGGCCATCGATGCGGCCGTCCGGGACGCCCGAAAATCCGAACTGACGGACGAGGTGGCCGCGTTCCTTCATGAATCCGCATCGGCTTCGGATTCCCTGTGTGACTGGTCCGCGCGGATCCTGGCCCGCCTGTTCAGGGATACGCCCCTGATCTTGTTTGTGCCGCATCTGCCTGAAGCCAGAAGACTTCAGGCGCAGATCATGGAGCTGGAAATCCAAAATCCCCTCCTGTCGACGCAGAGGCTGGACCAAGCTGGCAAATCATTGTCAGACAAAGGATTCCAGCAACAGATCAGCAAATCGGGCGGTGAATGCAACTTCTTCATCGAGGTGGAGGGCCGCCGCCGCAAGGTGCTTCATGACGGAACCCACTTTGTGCTCCCGGAAGAGCAAATCTCCTTTACTCAAAAGGAGTTACAAGACATTCTCCATGCGGAGCCGGAACGTTTCAGCGCGAACGTCGCCTTGCGCCCGGTCGTGCAGCAACATCTTTTTCACGCGGCAGCTTATGTGGGTGGACCCGCGGAGATCGCATACTGGGGGCAGCTTAAAGGGCTGTTTGAGCAGTTCCGCCAGCCAATGCCTGTCGTGTACCCGCGCGCCCGATGCGTTCTGATCAGCACCGCCATGAAAAAACTTATGTCCAAGCTGGATTTGACGTTACATGACTTGGAACAGTCACTGGAACACGTGAAACGAACGGTGTTTCACCATGATTCCGTAGATCCGTCGTATCAAGCGATTGCAAACGCCGGCGCGGAACTCCAGGGACTGTTCGGCCGCCTGCTGACGACCCTGGAAGCCAGCGACCCGGTTGCGCATGAAATGGTCAGCGCCGTGGGCGCGCGGGTCGGCGATCAGTTTGAACGGATCCTCGACAAGCTTGCCCGGCGGAATCAGGACCGAGTGGAAGTAGTCGAGCGTCAGGTGGAACGGCTTCAACATAGCCTTGTACCATGGCGAAAACCTCAGGAACGCGTGTATACTGTCGTTTCGTTCCTTTTTGAGCACGGCTGGGCCCTGGTGCCGCGTCTGCTCAATGAAATCGACATCGGGTCTTTCCAACTGCACGAGGTAGAACTATGACAACGGTCGACATATTGGTTGTGGGTGCACATCCGGATGATGCGGAAGTCGGGGTGGGCGGCCTGATCCACAAAATGGTCGCGCAGGGATATACGGTCGGCATCCTGGACCTGACGGAAGGGGAGCTGTCCTCCCGGGGGTCTCTGGCCGAACGTTCGGAAGAAGCCAAGGCGGCCGCGCAGATCCTTGGCGTGACGCGGCGGGAATGCGCCATGCTCAAAGATGGCAAGGTCGCCAACACCACCGAGCAGCAGCAGCGGCTCATCCCCCTCCTGCGGTCATTCCGGCCCAAAGTGCTCATCGCACCCATGAACGACGACCGGCACCCGGACCATTGCGCCGCGCATGAACTCGTGCGCGACGCGAACTATTTTGCGGGCTTGACCCACCTCGACCCGGACGCCCAGCGTGACCCGCACCGGGCCATGCGGCGGTATTTTTACCGGGTTTATGGCGATCCGACCATTCCCCAGCTCGTGGTGGACATTTCGGAACACATGGAAACCAAGCTGGAAGCACTGCATCAGTACAAATCGCAGTTTTATAATCCCGAATACGAAGGCTACCCGACCTATGTATCGAGTCCGCAATTCTGGGATTTCGTGCGTACGCGGGCGGCCTACTGGGGACACCGGATCGGAGTGCAATACGGGGAACCCCTTTATATCACCCACCCGCTCGGGATTGATACACTGCCCAATCTGGAGATGGTCTGATGAGAATAGGCATCTCCTGCCATTCAACGGCGGGGGGCAGCGGCATCCTGGCAACTGAATTGGGCATTGCCCTCGCAAAGCGGGGGCATTCCGTCCATTTTGTGACCTCCGAACCTCTGTTCCGCCTGAGGGGGTTCTACGAAAACATCGTCTGCCACACCGTCAACCTGGTGCCCTATCCCCTCTTCCGCCACCTCCCCTTCACTCTTGCACTCTCGACTAAGATGTTCGAGGTGGCGAAAGAACACGACATCGAGCTGTGGCACGTGCACTATGCCATCCCCTATGCGGCCTGTGCTGTCATCGCGCAGGACATGTTGCCGAAAGACCAGCGTTTTCATATCGTCACCACCCTTCATGGCACCGACATCACTCTGGTGGGCATCGACCCCTCGTATTTCCATCTGACAAAATTTGCTATGGAGCGCAGTTGCACCGTGACGGCCGTGTCGAACTGGCTGGCCCGGGAAACCCAGCAGGCCTTTGAGCTTTCAAAACCCATCCACACCATCTACAACTTCGCCAACCTCGACCGTTTTAACGTACCTCTCGCAAACCGGGAAAACCTGGCGTAGCCGGACGAGAAAATCGTCCTGCATATCAGCAATTTCCGGCCGGTCAAACGCGTGACTGATGTCGTCCGCACCTTCAAAAAGATCCTCGAACACGTCAACGCGCGCCTGATCATGATCGGGGACGGGCCGGAGCGCATCTCCGCCGCCGGCGTCGCCCGCCAGCTCGGGATCACCGACAAGATCTCCTACCTCGGCAACAACGAGACGGTCGAGGGCATCCTGCCCTTGGCAGACCTGGTCTTTCAGCCCAGCGAACACGAAAGTTTCGGGCTGGTGCCCCTCGAAGCCATGCTGTCGGCCGTGCCGGTCCTCGGCACCGCCTCCGGCGGCATCTGCGAAGTGGTCGAGAACGGCGTTACCGGCTACCTCTGCGAAGTCGGCGACACCGACGCCATGGCCCGGTGCGCCCTCGAAATCCTGCTCGACGAACAGAAGGCCCGCGATATGGGCGCCAAAGGCCGCACCCGCGCCCACGAATTCTTCGCCGAAGATAAAATCGTCGACCAGTACGAACAGCTCTACCACGACTGTTTGACACGCCCCCACCAAAGCGAGTAAAGAATAGAATGTGGGGGCGTCCTCCTATGCCGAGCCCTCCTATGGTTAAGAGCCTTTGCCTATGGAAAAGCAGGTCATCTCAAAAAAGAGAGTCGCGGATCACGGCGAGGTGTTGACGGGGGCACGGGAGGTCAACGCCATGCTGGACCTCGTAAAAGAAGAAACCGAACGTATCAACTCGCGTTTTCTTGAGCCCGCCTGCGGCACCGGCAACTTCCTCGTGGAAATCCTTGACCGCAAACTGCGTGCCGTGAGGTCTTGCTACCGAAGCCGCCAGGATGAGTACGAGCACTATGCAGTCCTAGCCGTCTCCAGCATCTACGGCATTGACATCCTGAAAGACAATGTCGAGGCCTGCCGCACAAGGCTTTTTGATGTTTTTGAGGTGCATTACGATTACCTTTTTCAAAATGAAGACTGCTTGCGCACCGTCAAATTCCTCCTCGAGCGCAACATTATCTGGGGTGATGCTCTGACACTGATGACCGTGGGTCCAGATCCGCAGCCCATTGTGTTCTCCGAATGGGCGCCCGTTAGTCGAGGCAGAAAAATGAAACGAAGGGATTTCACTTTTCATGAGCTTCTCTCTTTCGCGGGAACCAAAGAGCAACCTCTGTTTTCAGATTTAGGTGACAAGGTATTCTTCCCTACCCCTGTGCAAGAATTTCCGCCTATACCAACGATGAGACTGTTCGATGTTGAAAAATAACCGCTATAACCCCGATGTGCTCTCTTGCCTGGCCAATCTGAGCAGCGACGAGGTGTTTACGCCGCCGGAAGTGGTGAACGCCATCCTCGACCAGCTACCAGGAGAACTTTGGGGCGACCCAGACGCTACTTTTCTCGATCCCTGCTGCAAATCAGGCGTATTTCTGCGTGAGATAGCCAAACGCCTCGATGCTGGCCTCGAAAAACGCATTCCCGACAAACAAACGCGCCTCAACCATATCTTCGGCACACAGCTCTACGGCATCGCCATTACTGAACTTACCGCGCTGCTTTCCCGCCGATCTGTTTACTGTTCAAAAACAGCCAACGGCAAGTATTCAGTCTGCGAATCTTTCGAATCAGCAGAAGGAAATATCCGGTTCAAGCGTATTGAACACACGTGGAAAAACAGCCGTTGCACTTATTGTGGGGCGAACGAAGAAAATTACGCCCGGGGTGCTGAACTCGAAACACACGCCTACGAATTTATCCATTCCAAGCGACCTAAGGAGATATTCAAGATGAAATTCGACGTCATCGTCGGTAACCCCCCGTACCAATTGAGTGACGGTGGTTTCGGCCGCAGTGCTTCGCCGATTTATCACAAATTTGTCCAGCAGGCAAAGAAACTGAATCCACAGTACCTGACCATGATCATTCCCTCGCGCTGGTTTGGTGGCGGGAAAGGGCTCGATGAATTTCGGGGCGATATGTTAAGAGACAGCCATATCCGGACGATCGTAGATTTTGAAGATTCTTCAGAGATTTTCCCGGGTGTTAGTGTCGCGGGAGGTGTTTGCTACTTCTTATGGGACAAGAGATATGATGGCCCCTGTGCAGTTACAAACGTTCATGGCGGAATCGAAGTCTGCGCCACGAGAACGCTTGATGAATTCGATTTGTTCATCCGTGACAGCCAAGCAGTCCCCATTGTTAGAAAAATCATCGCTCGAAATGAGCCAAAGATACTAGAACAAGTGTCTTCATATAAGCCATTTGGGCTTCGTACGTATGTTACGCCGCAGAAGACTGGGGACATTATTTTGTATTGGCAAAAAGGAACAGGACCATACAAAAGAAAAGACATCACCGCTGGTGTCGATATGATAGATCGATGGAAAGTCATATGCTCACGCTCTGGGCATGAGCACGCTGGGAATCCCAGCCCTGACGGTTCTCGGCGCGTCCTTGCAAGAATTGACCTCCTCCCTCCAGGCACTGTTTGCACAGAAACCTATCTCGTAATTGGACATTACGCAACCAAACAAGAGGCACGCAACTTACTTGCATATATGAAGACGAGATTTTTGAGGTTTCTAATGTCACTCCGTATGTATTCACATGGTATTACAAGAGATACTTTTGCATTTGTTCCGAGCATCGATTTGAGCAAACGCTGGACCGATGCCAAGCTTAATAAACGCTATGGACTTACCCAGGACGAGATCGACTTCATAAAATCAAAAATACGCCCAATGGAGGCCGATAGCACAGGGAAGGAGAGCAAGTCTCATGCTTAAAGCCTCCCTTCAAGTCTATGTATCCAAGAATGGACGGCTCTTGTTGCGAGGACGAAAATTGCCATATATCGAAATCCCCGCGAAGCTTTAGAAGGCAAGTAATGAGTAACGAATTTTTCCCGGCACGCCCCGATTTTGCGCCCATGATTTATGCGTACGAAGACAGCAACCCGGAGTACGCCGGCCTGCTGAAGGTTGGCTACACGACGAAAGATGTCCGGGAGCGTGTGGCAAAACAGTATCCTACGAAACGGCCGGGGAACGCGCCCTACCGCATTGTATTCGAAGAATCTGCAATGCGCCCGGATGGCTCAGTGTTTACTGACCATGACGTCCATCGCTGTTTGCGTGCGGCTGGAGTGAGCAATCCAGCTGGGGAATGGTTTGCCTGTCCGGTCGCCAGGGTAAAACAAGCGGTGCACAGTCTGCGTACCGGCGAAAAGACTGATGACTCCCGGTCGCAGACTTTTGCAATGAGGCCGGAACAGATCGAAGCGGTCGAAAAAACCGCGGGATACTTCAAAGCGTTCCATCGCGACAAGCACAATAAGGGAAAGACGCCGCATTTCCTTTGGAACGCCAAGATGCGCTTCGGTAAGACCTTTGCCGCCTATCAATTGGCGAAGAGAATGGGCTGGAAGAAAGTGCTGGTGCTGACCTTCAAGCCAGCGGTTCAGAGCGCCTGGGAAGCCGATCTCGCCCAGCACGTCGATTTCCAAGGCTGGCAGTTCATTAAGCCCGGCGGGTTTACCTATGAAGAGGCGGATAAGAAGAAACCGATTGTCTGCTTCGGTTCGTTTCAGGATTATCTCGGGAAAAACACGAGTACAGGGGGAATCAAGACCAAGAACGAATGGGTGCACGCGACGAACTGGGATTGCGTGATCTTCGATGAATATCATTACGGGGCCTGGCGCGAAAATGCGAAGGAATTGTTCGAGGCCGAGGATAAGAAAGAAATTGAGTTTGCCAAAGGCGAAGGGCTTGATTACTTTGATGAAGCAATCATGCCGATTACGACTGATCACTACCTGTATCTGTCGGGCACACCATTTCGGGCCATTACCTCGGGCGAGTTCATCGAAGATCAGATCTTCAACTGGACCTATTCAGACGAGCAGCGGGCCAAGGCGGAGTGGCAGGAACCAGACAACCCCTATGCCTGTCTGCCCCGCATGGTGTTGATGACCTACCAACTTCCGGATTATATCCGAGAAATTGCCATGCAAGGCGAGTTCGATGAATTCGACCTCAATGTTTTTTTCTCCGCAGAAGGAAATGGCAGTACAGCTCGATTCAAATACGAGGCAGAGGTCCAAAAATGGTTGGATATCATCCGCGGAGCGCTTGAAGCGACCACGCTGGATAACTTGCGGATGGGTGCGAAGAAACCGCCGATGCCATTTTCCGATGTGCGTTTGCTCAACGTGTTGTCGCACACCTTCTGGTTTTTGCCCAGCGTGGCCTCGTGTCATGCGATGCGCAACCTGCTCGGACAAAAGCAGAACCGGTTCTATCACGATTACGACGTGGTAGTCGCAGCAGGAAGCGCAGCAGGAATCGGCGTCAAGGCCTTGCCGCCCGTCTTGGAGGCGATGGATGATCCGCTGAAATCGAAAACCATCACGCTTTCTTGCGGAAAATTGACCATGGGAGTAACAGTGCGCCCGTGGACGGGAATCTTCATGCTTCGCAATTCATCCAGTCCGGAGACCTATTTCCAGGCGGCCTTTCGGGTGCAATCGCCGTGGACTGTCCGAAATCCAGACGGTAAAACGCCTAACGAAGAACAGATCATAAAAGAGGAGTGCTATGTCTTTGATTTTGCCCCTGAGCGAGCCTTGCGCCAGATAGCGGATTACAGCTGTCGTTTGAATGTAGATGAGTCCAGCACCGAAAAGAAGGTTGCGGAGTTCATCAGCTTCCTTCCCGTGCTTGCATATGATGGCAGCTCCATGAAACAACTCGAGCCATCCGAAATTCTGGATGTCGTCACAAGCGGCACATCCGCTACACTTCTTGCCCGGCGCTGGGAGAGTGCCCTGCTGGTAAATGTCGATAACACCACACTCCAGCGCTTGATGAATGATCCCAGGGCGATGGAAGCTTTGAGCAGTATCGAGGGGTTTCGCAATCTCAACCAGGACATCGAGGTCATCATTAACAAGTCTGAGGCGGTAAACAGGATTCGGAAGGAAAACCCCGATAAAAAAATGACCGCAAAGGAGAGAAAAGAGCTTACGGAGCAGGAAAAAGAATACAAAAGTAAGCGGAAAATGATTCAAGAAAAACTGATTAAATTTGCGACCCGTATCCCAATCTTTATGTATCTCACGGACTTTCGGGAACGTTGCTTGAAAGATGTGATCACCCAATTGGAACCGGGTTTGTTCAAAAAAGTCACCGGCCTTTCCGTAAGCGACTTTGAACACTTGGTCAGCCTGGGCGTATTCAACAGCGGGTTGATGAATGACGCGGTCTACAAATTTAAGCGTTATGAAGATTCAAGTTTGCTCTACACTGGAATTGACAAGCACGAAGGTGAAAACCTTGGCCTCTACGATACGGTCTTGAGCGCCAAAGATTATGCCAAGGTTTTTGAGAATGTGGAGCATTTCGGGGGAAATGTTTCATCAGCAGAGTCCCCCACAGTTCCAGGATAAAATCTCTTCAGCGTAACGGAGGATCAGGCCATGCCACGAATCGCGATGATTGGAGCGGGGAGCATTGTGTTCTGCAAGACCCTGATGATGGACATTCTGGCCACGCCGGCGCTAAAGAACAGCGAATTTCGGCTGATGAGCCGGACGATGCCGAAGCTCGAGCGCATGAAACGGTTCGCGGACGCGGTGGTGAAGGCGAACGGGCTGGAGGCGACGGTATCGGTGACGCTGGACCGCCGTGAAGCGTTGAAGGACGCGGATTATGTGATTCTGATGCTGCAGGTTGGCGGGGTGGAGGCGTTCGGGGCGGATTATGAGGTGCCGATGAAGCACGGAGTAGACCAGTGCATCGGCGACACGCTGGGTCCGGGCGGCATTTTCCGGGCGTTGCGCACCATCCCCGAGATCCTGGATATCGCGAATGACGTGAAGGAGCTGTGCCCCCACGCCTATATTTTGAATTACGTCAATCCGATGGCGCCGGTATGCTGGGCGCTGGGCATGGTGCCGGGGGTCAACTTTGTGGGCTTGTGCCATGGGGTGCAGACGACCCTGGACCTGATCTCGGGGTATGTGGGGGTGCCCAAGGAGGAGATCGACGCGAAGGTCGCGGGGATCAATCACATGGGCTGGTTCCTCGAAATGAAGCACAACGGACAGGACCTCTATCCGAAGTTCAAGGAGGTCTGCGAGAAGCCCGAGTATTACATCAACGAGAAGGTCCGCATTGAGGTGATGCGCCATTTCGGATATTTCATGACGGAAAGCACGGGCCATTTGAGCGAATATGTCCCGTGGTTCCGCAGCAGCCGCAAGGCGCTCGATCTGTATTGCGATGAACCCGCCTTCGGCGGCGAATCGGGCGCGTACTACTCCTGGTGCAAGCTGATCGGCGACCATCTGATGAATGAGGATTATCTGGCGGATGAGCCGGTCGAACTCACCAAGCGCAGCGTGGAGTATTGTTCACACATCCTCGAGGCGCTGGAAACAGGCGGGCTGTTCAAATTCCAGGGCAACGTGCGCAATGATGGCTACATCAGCAACCTTCCGAACGGGTGTTGCGTCGAGGTGCCGGTGTTTGCGGATCGCCTGGGCCTGCATCCGACCGTGGTCGGTGCACTGCCGGCGCAATGCGCGGCGTTGAATCAGACCAATGTAACCGTGCAGGGGCTGGCGGTCGAAGCGGCCATCGCGGGCGATCCCGAGCTGGTTGTGGCAGCGTGCGCCCTGGATCCGCTGACGTCGGCCTGTCTGACCCTGAAGGAAATCCGTGATATGGCCGCGGACATGCTGGAAGCGGAACGGCAATGGCTGCCGCAGTTTGCAGGCAAGTCGATTCGTCCAACGCCCGTGATCGCGACGCCTCCGGGCACGCCACATGCCAACGTCCCGCTCGATCCCGCCCTGGCGGTCGTCCACCGCTTCGGCGAGCTGGCCAACAAGGCGGGCGGCTGAGACCACGGCATATCCGCGGCCTCAGCGCGCCGCCGCAGCGCGGCATGGTCAATTCGCAGGCTAAAAGCCCTGTGCGGGCCGGATTACAGTTCCACGATCCGTTGAAATTTCCTGGACAGGCGTTCGACGCCCGTTTTCGTGACGCGGGCCCCGTTCTCCCAGCGCAAGCCGAAATCTTTGTCGTGGAAGAAGGTGTCGACCTGGAACGTCATGTCTTCCTTGAGCGTGTACGTTGAGGTGGATTCCATCCACGGGCGCTCGACTTCCATCATGCCGATCCCATGGCAGGGTCCGTACAGCATGTATTTCCGAAAACCCTGGCGCTCGACCCATTCCTCATATTCGCGCACCACCTCGGCGGCGGGCTTCCCGCCTCGAATGAGTTCGAAGGTCTTCAGGTGCGCTTCGAGCCCGAACTCGACCAGGCGCTTCTTGCGCTCCGGCAGCTTGCCAATCGAGCAGGGAAGCCCGACACTCGACGAGTACCCGCCAACGCGCGCCCCGATATTGAGCTGGATGATCTCGTGCCTCTTGAGCTTCGTGTGGGTCGGGCGCGAGATGGCGTGTTTCGTGCCGGGGCCGCTGAAGCAGTACAGGGCATGGCCTTCGTATTCGCCACCGTGTTTGTAGATTTCGCGCTGTGCGATGCCGATCACCTGCAGTTCCGTCATGCCGGGCTTCATCTCGGCGAGAATGGCCTCGACCGCTTTCTCGCTGATTTTGTATGCCTTCTTCATCAAGCGGATTTCGTTCGCGCTCTTGCTGGCGCGCAGGCTGGTCAGCGTTTCGTCAGCTTTCACCAGTTTGACGCCGGGCAGCTCGCGTTCCAGGCTGAAGTACACCGGAAGCGGCATGATCGAGAATCCCACCAGGCCAAGCTTCTTGAGGGTGCGCCGCCCCATGGCCATACGCACCACATCCTTGTAGTTCGCCACGGGGATGCCCGGATATTCCGGGTCCGCCGATTCACGGTACTCGACCATCTTGGCGATGTCGGGGATCACGCTCCGCCCCTGCGCATACGCCTCGCTCTCCGGCCCGATGATCAGGACGGGTTTCCCTCTGGCCGGCACGAATACCCCTGCCGACTCAAAGGTCGGCCAGTACTCGGACAGATACCGGACGTTGGCAAAATCGGCCTCGTTGGAATGCACAAGCGCCGCGTCGAGGCCGGCCTGCCGAATGTTGTGCTGGAATCTCTCGAGCCGTTCTTTGAATTCCGTCTTGGCGATAGCCTGCATGTCATGTCTCCTTCGCTGCTTGATGGGCCTGCAAGAACTGCGCCCCCCGTTTCAGGAGCGTTTCGATCACACGGTCCAGTTCGTCGGCGGCGCGTGGTCCGCAATTCTTCACAATAAACGGGTCCGGGCGAACCGAGCCCTCGCCATAGGAGATCTCTCCCTGCGGCATGGGATGAAACTCCCAGGGATGGAAATAAAAACACAGGAAGGGTTCGACGCCGCGCTCCTGGCAATACCCCGCGAATCCGTCAATATGCCGCATCAGTGCCTGGGCCCCTTCCGTACGGAACAGCGGCCACTGGTCCATATCCCGGCCGTACGGGTCTTTCGATTCCATGGAGAGATCCGCAAACGCGGGCAGCTCAACAATTCGAAGATCGCCCTCCTGTGTCCAATCCTCGCGGCTGGGATGATAGGGACGTAAACGTTCGCGGAAATAATACATGGGGTAGGTCGCATCGGCCACGTAGCCCAGACTGTCGAGCGCGTTGACTACCGCCGTTGACCCAAAGAGCCGCGGGCATCGGAACGACACCGGCCGTACCCCGGCGACTTCCTCAATCCAATCGGTGCACAGGCGCAACCGTTCCGCAACCTCGTGCGGCAAAATGGGCATCATGCCCGGGATGTCGAACAGTGAGTCGCCGATCGTCTCGTGAAACAGGGTGTGCGCGCCGATCTCGTGACCTCGCTCCAGCACCTGGCGCACGGTTTCGGGATGCTTACGCGCCCCGTCGCCCGTGAAGAAAAAGGTGGCAGTGACGCCGCGCCGTTCGAGGATATCGAGGATGACGGGCGTGCCGTGGACCAGGCCTTCGTAGAAGGGGGTCCAGCTTCCGATATCGGTCTCCATATCAAACCCAAGCACGACCTGCATTCGGTTTGCCTTTCCAGGTACCCCCCTGCTCCAGCGCCCGCATTGCGCACGCCGCACAGGCTGGCTTGCTCTAAACGCCTCGTGGTTTCTGGGTGAGCATCGATCGCCGTCCCCGTGACGGACGCACAAAGCCCGTCACCCCCACGCATCACGCCATGAGTCTAGCAAATCACCCCGGCTTTTGACAGGTCAGACTGGCGTTAGCCGGCGGCTCAAACAACACAATGGGAAACCATGGGCAGGCCAGGCAACAACAGACTTGCCCGGTGCCGGCAAAAACGTATACCATGCATCCGGTTTTGACCCTTGGGGGATGTCCGCCCGCCGGACTGGAGTGAGGCGGACAGCCGTGAACCAGAAGCACACAGGGGAGCGTCATGACGAATTTCTCATGGATAGACGGGAGCATTGTGGGCCTGTATATCGTGGCCACGATGATTGCGGGAGTGGCTGTCCGCAAGTATGTCGGTAAGGTCGAGCATTTCCTGATTGCCGGCCGCGAGATGAACCTCTATCTCGGTATCGCGTCGCTTGCGGCCACCGAATTCGGCATCGTGACGTGCATGTACACGTCGCAGAACGGGTATAAGAACGGGTTTGCCGGCGCTACACCGGGCATCCTTGCCATGCTGGCCATGTTCTTTGTCGGGTACACCGGCTTTTGTGTCAAGCCGCTGCGCGATGCCGGCGTGATCACCATCCCGGAACTGTTCGAAGTGCGATACGGTCCACGCATCCGGTGGGCGGCCGGTGTGGTCATTGTGCTCGGCGGACTGCTCAACATGGGCGTCTTCCTGCGCACCGGCGGCGACTTCCTCGTGGCGGTATGCGGGTTTGACCCGAAATATCTCGAGATCACCATGACCGCGCTTCTGGTCTTTGTGGCGGTTTACACTGTCCTGGGCGGCATGTTGTCCGTGCTGGTCACAGACTTTCTGCAATTTGTGGTGATGAGCGGCGGCTTGCTCGCCGTGACCGTCCTTATCCTGGTCAACATCGGTTGGAGCGACCTGGTGGCCGCAGTTCAAAAGCATCACGGTGCCGGAGGGTTCAACCCGCTCATTAAGCCGGAAATGGGATGGAAATACATCGCCGACAACGCTCTGCTCAGTCTGGCCATGGTCCTGACCTGGCAGACGACCATCCAGCGGCTGCTGGCTGCGAAAGACACCAGGACCGGGCAACAGGTGTACACCCGCACCAGTGTCTTCTTTCTCTGCCGCTGGCTCATCCCCGTGCTGTGGGGCATCGCGGCCCTTGCGATACTGGATCCGCTGGAAGTCGGCGACAACACCCTGCTCGCCATGCCGATGATGCTGAGCCGAATCACCCCCGTGGGTCTGATGGGCATCCTGGTGGCTGCCATGCTGGCCGCCGACATGTCGACTGATGCTGCCTATATGCTCACGTGGTCCAGCGTCATCTACAACGACATCCTGGCGCCATTTCACAAACGGCAATGGTCGGAAAAGCGCGGTTTGATTGTCAGCCGCTCGCTGGTCGCCATCATCGGCGTCTTCCTGCTGCTGTACGGCCTGTGGTACCCCTTGCAGGGCAGCCTTTGGGATTATCTGCGGGTCACCGGGAACATCTATCTGTCCAGCATGTCGGTGCTGCTGGTGGCATGCTGCTACTGGAAGCGGGCCAATAGCTGGGGCGCGGCCGGCGCTATCGTGTGTGGCGCTGTCATCCCGACCGCCTTTCTGGTCATGGAACAGCTGCCCAGCACTCAGCATTTCGCCAAAGTAGTCGTTGGCCCCGAATATTCCAACATCGCAACGTACATCATTGCCACAACGGCCATGGTGGTCGGCTCGCTGCTGAAACCCCAGACAAAAGCCGTTGCAGCGAAAGGATACTGACCATGCCTGAACATTGGTTCTGGTTTCTGGCGACGGCCGTGTGCGTGGGCTGGTACTCGACCATCACCATTTACGTCGCGATTCGCGGTGCGCTGGACATCAAAAATATGCTTCGCCGCCTGGCTGGCGATAGCGGCGAAGCATCAGAATAGGGTCCGGAGCGGAATCACAACGAATCTGGATATCAGCTGATCCGTACCGTTGCCGGGTCATTCCCCGGCAACGCCGAAATGCTCGCGCACGCAGGCCTTGAACCGTTTGGGCTCGTCGGTCGCGTACCAGCGAATGCCCAGGTCGAGCAGGCCTGAAAGACTGGCGCAATCGAACGCAAACGGCAACACCTCCAGGTCGATGCGCTTATCCCGTGTGATCGTCAGCGCTTCCCGGAGAAATGCCTCATCGATCAGATACCGGGTGCCGTTTTCGGACGATGGATCAGCGTGTAGATGAAGTTGCACCTGGTTCAATCCCTCGAACTCCTCCGCAGCCGCCTGGCGGAACTTTGCCTGGATGTCGGCCGGTTTGCCGCCGATCCACAGCATGGTACGCAGTCCCGGCACGGCTTCACGCATCGTACGGCACGATTCGACCTTGTTGTGGCAGAAAATCACTCGATTGGCCACGCCGTACCTCGCGATCAGCTGGCCCAGTGCTTTCAGGTCGACAATTTTCAGATCAAGGTAGATTTGCGCGGTTTTGCGCTCGGACATCTCCTTCAGCACTTCTTCCAGGCTGGGGACCTTCTCTCCCGCGAATTTGGGATCAAACCAGCTGCCGGCGTCCCATTGCCGGATCTCCTCGAAGGTCAGCTGCGACACATGGACGTCCTGGTTGACGGTGGCGTTGGTTGTGCGCTTCAGGGTGTCGTCATGCAGGCAGATGATCACCTCGTCTTTGGTTGCGCAGATGTCCACCTCGGGGATCGCTCCGAGATCCCAGGCGTAGCGGTACGCAGCCAGCGTGTTCTCCGGCACTTCTTTCAATCCACCGCGATGCGCCTGAAAAAATACTGACTCTGGTCCGGAACCTGCAGCACCAACAGTGACCCACACAACCACGCTGCACAAAACGCCCATCATGACGTACCTCCTGTTGCCTCTCACACCTCTGCGGGCCTGCCTGCGTGTCAGTGGCCGCACAAAGTCTGCTGCCCCATTCAGGCAGGGCCTCGCTGGGCTCAAGTTATTCTACACAAACCAAACCCGTGACAGAAAACCCGACTCGACGCTCGCGGCGGTAAGAATCGACCGGCAGTCTACAACAGCAGCGCTGGAGACTTGTTCTTTGATCTCATT
>DAOSJS010000045.1:0-17464 GCA_035367355.1 Candidatus Hydrogenedentota bacterium | reverse complement strand
CGAAACCTGGTCTTGCCCGACGACGCCGTTCTCGCCGCGGAGCACCGGGCCTCCCTGCTCGATGGCGTCACCATCCTCAAAGGCAAGGCGTTCAAACGCCAGCGCAATGAAGCTGGAGAGGAAACCGTCGACGAAACTGAGCTCACTCTGGTGCCCTATTATGGCTGGGCGCACCGGGGCGTGGGCGAAATGCAGGTCTGGCTGGCGAGAACGCCGGATATTGCCGAACTCCCCCCCATTCCCACTGTGGCATCATCCGCCGTCCCCTCGGCCTCTCACGTGAACCCCAGTGACAGCGTGGCCGCCCTAAACGATCAGCAGGAGCCGCAAAACTCCAACGATCACAGCATTCCCCGCTTCACATGGTGGGATCACCGGGGAACGAATGAATGGGTTCAATACGAGTTTCAGGAACCTCGGGCTGTGGCGTCGGTGGACGTCTATTGGTTCGACGACAGCGGTGTGGGCCAGTGCCGCGTGCCTGCGGCCTGGCATCTGGAATACCGCGACGGCGGCGCCTGGAAATCAGTTGAAAATCCCTCAGGCTACGAAGCCGCCAAAGATGCATGGGCAAAAACGGCGTTTACACCAGTCACCACAGATGCGCTCCGGCTGGTTGTGCAGTTGCAGCCGGATTTCTCCGGTGGAATCCTCGAATGGCGAGTGAACGAATAGCCGGCTGTTGTGCAATCCCGCATGGGCAAGGGAGGATGTTGTGATGGCGTGTGATTGGTCCCGGGTCGCAAGCGTCGTTCTGGCATCGGTTGCACTGCTGACACCGCATCACGTGATTGCGGCGGAAACACCCAACCCACCCGAGTACTACACAATCCCCGTGATCGATCTGTCGCACGACCAGGAGCGCCAGGTTGCAGTGGATCGCGAGCCGGGACAGTACCTGGGCCATCCCACCACCGTCCTGCTCGAAGACAACCAGACCATGATTTGTGTGTACCCGAAGGGACACGGCCGAGGCGCGGTCGTCATGAAACGCAGCCACGACGCGGGGAAAACCTGGAGCGACAGGCTTCCAGTTCCGGAGAGTTGGACAACGTCGCAGGAAGTCCCCACGCTCTACCGCGTGGAGGATCCGGCCGGCGTCAAACGCCTGATCGTGTTTTCGGGTCTGTATCCCATCCGCATGGCATGCTCGGACGACGACGGTCTGACCTGGTCAGAACTGGAACCCATCGGTGATTTCGGCGGCATTGTGGCGATGGCGTCGCTCATGCGGCTCAAAAACGGCGATTATCTGGCATTTTTTCATGACGATGGACGATTTCTCAAAGGTGAAAACAAAAACGGCCCCTTCGTCGTCTATTCCACCCGGTCGACCGATGGGGGCTTGACTTGGGGGGACCCGGAAATCGTGGTGCAGCATGCCGAGGCGCATTTGTGTGAGCCTGGCGCCCTCCGCTCGCCAGATGGCGCTCAAATCGCCTTGCTGCTGCGTGAAAACAGCCGAAAATTCAATTCGTTTGTCACCTACAGCGACGACGAAGGAGTCACGTGGTCTGAGCCCGTGCAGCTCCCCGCCAGCCTGACGGGCGACCGCCACACAGCCCGGTACGCGCCGGATGGCCGTTTGGTCGTCGTCTTTCGCGACACGACGCGCGTCAGCCCGACCTACGGGGATTTCGCGGGCTGGATCGGCACATACGACGACATCGTGCTCGGCCGCGAAGGGCAATACCGCCTGCGGCTGCTCGATAACACCAAAGGGGCGGACACTTCCTATCCTGGGCTCGAGTTGCTCCCTGACGGCACGTTTGTCACGACCACGTACGGCCATTGGGCCGAGGGAGAAGAGCCGTACATCATGAGCGTCCGTTTCACGCTGGATGAAATCGACGCCAAAGCGGCGCAATTGCCCCTGGAAAAGCCTGTTTTTGTGAGCGGAGAAGGCGGTTATCACACCTACCGTATCCCCTCGCTCATCGCCACACCTGCGGGCACGCTGCTCGCCTTCTGCGAAGGACGCAAGGAGAGCACCAGCGACGCGGGCGACATCGACCTTCTGCTTAAACGAAGCACAGACAACGGCGCCACCTGGAACTCACAACAGGTCGTGTGGGACGACGGACCCAATACCTGCGGCAACCCCTGCCCCGTCGTCGATCACTCCACTGGCGTGATCTGGCTCCTCCTGACCCATAATCTCGGACGAGACAGCGAGAAGGCCATTGTCGAAGGTCAGAGTACCGGCACACGCACGGTCTGGGTTTCTCACAGCAGCGACGACGGTCTGACCTGGGCGGCTCCCAAAGAAATCACCGCGACCACGAAGAAGCCCGAATGGACCTGGTATGCCACGGGCCCGGGCGTTGGGATACAATTGCGGCGGGGCAGCCACCCGGGCCGCCTCGTTATCCCTTGCGACCATATCGTCGCGGAAAGCAAGACCTATCACTCACACGTGATCTATTCCGACGACCACGGTGCTACATGGCTGCTGGGCGGAGTGACGGATGATACCGTGAACGAGTGCCAGGTTATCGAGCGCACAGACGGCAGCCTCCTGCTCAACAGCCGCCGCTGGCATACCAACACAGGAAACGGCCGTGCCATCGCCACCAGTCCTGACGCGGGCATGACCTGGTCGGACTTGGCGAACGATCCGGCGCTGATCGAGCCGCGCTGCCAGGCAAGCCTGATCCGCTACCGGCCGAGCGACGCAGAAGAGCTACCCGTCGTCTTGTTTTCGAATCCGGCAGACGCCGAGAGACGATACAAGATGGTGGTCCGCCTGAGTGTGGACGACGGCCGCACGTGGCCCGCCTGGAAATGCCTCTACCCGGGCCCCGCAGCGTACTCGTGCCTCACGGTGCTATCGGACGGCCGCGTGGGTTGCCTGTATGAACGGGGCACGAAACATCCGTATGAAATGATTGTATTCTCAGCATTCCCGCTGAACTGGGCCGGTGAGGGAGTTTTAGACCGGTAACCTGGAAAGCCTGCCTGTATGAAACGCTGGTTCTGGCTCCTGGCAGCCACTACACCTATTGCCTTCATTGCATCCGTAACCTGGTATGGGGCGTTCACGTTTGCGAATGCCTACATGATACGCGGGCTGGGCGCCTCGAATGCCCAATGGACCCGCGCCACCCTTGCCATGTCCGGCGGCATGCTGGTCTGGTACCTGTTTACGGTGGAGATGTCCGCCCTGCTGGGCCGCCGACAGACCGCCACCCTGGGCACGTCGATAGCCGCCCTCGCATACATCTCCCTGCCTTTCGCGCACGAGGTTTGGATGGTGTCTGTGTTGCTCGCCCTCATGGGATTTGGGACGGCGGGCTACCTGGTCGCCTGGCTGCCTTATGTCACCCACGTCGGTGGCAATCGGCCGGGCCGCGCCCTGACGATGGCATCCATCTCATACAATCTGATCTCCGGGATCGCTATCTTTGCCCTCGGGCCCGCCCTCCAGGCGGCGCATTTCCATTTTGTATTCTTCTTGACGGGAGGCGCTTGCCTGGGCTGCCTGGTTCTGTTTTATTTTGCCGCCCGGCATCTCGAAGCCCAGGCCGATACAAGTGCTGCCGAAGAAAACCAGCCGGCACGCCCGACGGATCCCCTGAGCCTCTTGAAGCTGCAGTGGCACGACGTGCGTGAACTGGTGCGCAGCGCCTTCCCCATCGTGCTGCTGCTGGGGATTTGCGCCGCTCCGTTCGCGTTTCATACCTCCAACCAGCTGTACCCCAATCTCATGCGCGACATTCATCATCTTCAGGAGGACGCTATTGCACGTCTGGTGGCCGTGGGACGCGTCCCCGCCATGCTGACCCTGTTTCTCATGTCTCCCATCATCGACCGGCTGAACCTCGTACGATTTTACGGGCTTTTCCTTTTTACCGATGGGCTTCTCATCGCCGCCATCGCGCTGGCGCAGAGCACACTGATGGCGGGCACAGCCTACCTGGTCTTCTATCTGTCCCATGGTTTCGTCTGGGCATTTGCATTGCCTGCCATCAACGTGTGTGTCCGGCCGCGGCTCCGCGACTCGGCATTCGCGCTGACCGCGATGTTCGAGATCCTCGGCGTTTTCTTTGCAGGCATGTTGCATAACCGCCTCCTCGAGGCCGGTTGCAGCCTCCCCTGCGTTTTTGTGGTCTGTGGTGTCGTGGCAGGTCTTTCAGGACTGCTGCTGCTCTGCTACTCGTTTTCCGGCCACTCCCGGAGAAACGGCCGGCCAGCCATCTGAAGATGCGGCTCTGGCTTTGTAAGTGACTGGAAATAAATTCTTTACAACTTCAGAATGGCCGCTTCCTTCGTCGCCTTCATTTCCTTGAATTCTAGATATGCCCGTGATAAGGGGTCGACTTGTCTCGAAAATCCCGCTTCAAACTGAAATATTCGATCAGCGATCCTTGAAAATGCGCGCATGTTATTCAGTTTTGAGTAAATCTGATCGTGAGTTGCCGGAATTCATCGAGTGCGGGTATGTGGAATGCGAACGAAGGTCCAGTGAGAAAGAAGAACAGAGTCCCTGCTTCTTCCGGAGCACGGTCAAATTAAATCATTGATTTCGCTTGATTTACATCAATTATCCCCAGAAAAGACCGATTTCTGCTCAAAAAGGCATTCTTTGCCTCGAAATAGGTGTTATGGAACGCATAAAGTTTGTATTTTCCGATATTTACAAATAAACACAAAGGTTTTGGCAGACGGACCGCCCGGGTGTTCAAGAACAGCGGTTCAGGTCACGTGAATACGTGGCACGAACTTTGCGCCTATAACTGGCGGAACTGGCGAGAACGGGTTGCCTCAACGTTCTCCGGAAACGAATTCGAGAAGACAGTTTAACTTAGCCATTTTCCGCTATATGTATGACTCTCATTGAGCATCTGTAGCCCTCCATTCCGCTTCCTCCTTGGGAGCGTGGCCCTGGTTCTCCCCGCCAGGGCCTTTTTTTTGCCCATTCTCAAGCGCAATACCCGCTTCCCCAAGGGCTGGGCCTGCATTCTCCTCTCTCAGCCGGAATACTGGAAATTGTACTCGGCATCCGCCAGAAGGGGTGCTTTTGCGTCTTTTTCCGAGAGCAGTGAGGGCGGCATGGGAAGTTCAATGCCGATTTCGGGGTCATCGTAGCGGATGGAGCGTTCTGCCTCCGGAGTATGAATCTGCGTGCACTTGTAGTGGAACAGGGTCTGATCTTCAAGCGTGAGGAATCCATGGGCAAAGCCGGGGGGCGCCCAGAGGGCCAGGTGGTTTTCTTCCGTGAGGGTCACCCCCAGCCACTGGCCGAAGGTGGGCGAATCCCGCCGCAAATCTACGACCACGTCGAACACTGCTCCGCGTATCGCGCGGACCAGTTTGCCCATGGCGAAGGGCTCGAGCTGATAGTGCAGACCCCGAAAAATGCCCTTAGCAGACAAACTGAGATTATCCTGCACAAACTGGGCATCGAGCCCCGCCTCCGCGAAAGTCTGCTGAGAATAAATCTCGGAAAAGAAGCCCCGGGCATCCCGCGCAATTCCCGCTTTCACGAGCAATACCCCGGGGAGCCGGGTGTTCTCAATCGTGACCCGCATTGGCATTCCGGAAATCCTCCATGACCTGAGTGTATGTCGCGCAACACTCGCGCTTCGCGCCTTCGCGAAGCAGGGGCAGCGAACGCATGGTAGCAAAACCCGGCGGAGGTCCGCACCTGACCGCCTGCAAAGCCACGAGGCGCGAATATTCTCGCGGGATGTGTTGTTTGCGTACTGATGACTGGGAAGGCGGCAATTCCTTACGGATCAATGAGGAGTCCGAACGATGTCAAATACAAGACGTGATTTTCTGAAGACTGCGGGCGGCGTGGTTGCAGCGGGCGCGGCAATTCATGGCGGCCTCGCGGTATCGGCTCAGGCGGCTGCACCAGCGGGCGGGCGCACCGAACACCTGCTCCCTCCCCTGCCCTACGCCTATGACGCGCTGGAGCCCGTGATCAGCGCAGAGATCATGCAGCTCCACCACGATAAGCATCATGCGGGGTATGTAAAAGGATTGAATGCCGCGGAAGCGGCGCTCGCGGAAGCCCGCGCCGCGGGCGATTACGCACTGGTGCAGCACTGGTCACGACAGGCTGCCTTCAATGGCGGCGGGCACTACCTTCACTCGATGTTCTGGAAGGTAATGGCCCCGCCGGACAAAGGAGGCGGCGGAGAGCCCAGCGGCGCGCTTGCGGCTAAAATCACCGAGGATTTCGGCAGCTTTGCGAATTTCAAGGCCCACTTTTCCGCGGCAGCCAAGGGCGTTGAAGGCAGTGGCTGGGGACTGCTGCATTACCGTCCCGAAGACGGACGCCTGCTGATCTTGCAGGCGGAGAACCAGCAGAAACTCTCGCCATGGGGCAGCACACCCATCCTGGGGGTGGATGTCTGGGAACATGCCTACTACCTGGATTACAAAAATGACCGCGGCGCCTACGTGGACGCGTGGTGGAATGTGGTGAACTGGGAGCAGGCAGCTGCCAATTTCGAGCAGCTCCGGTCGTAGCATACGGCCGGGCGCCGGTCAAGGCCGCTTAACGAAAAGAATCAGAAAACGCCGCCGGATACGCGATGTCCGGCGGCGTTTGTCCTTTTCCGGTTCTCAGATCGTCAGAAAGTGATGCACATTTCTGCCGCGATGAAGTCAGCATCCTTGTCGCTCACGCCGCCGTTGAAGATCAGGCCGTTGTTGTACGTGAACGAGCCTTCCGCTGCCCCATCGCCCACCCAGAACCGCGAATACTGTACCCGGAAGGTGAGGTCTTCGCTGTAGTGGTAGACAAGGAAGAGCGACGTGTCCCAGCCGAGCTCGTCGCTGTTTTTCTCCGTCCAGAAACTCAGCATCGGCGCGATGGGCACGCGGTAATGCCCGACGGTGAAGTAAACGGGCGCGTCAAAGGGCTCCAGGATCTTGAAATACGTCGCCGCGAGGATGACGTCCAGCGATTCCGTGGGATGGGCCACCACACCCGCCCGGGCCAGCCAGCAGTTGGAAAGATCGTTGAAGGCGTCGATGGCGCCGCAATACATCGCGTTCGAGAAAAGCCGGTTGAAACTGACGCTGGCCTTGGGCCGGTCAAACGGGTTAAGCCAGTCCCAGAACGAGATATCGCGGTTGTCTTCGCCGCTGAAATAGGCGCCGCCGATGAACGGGCGTGGCATCCACGGGACATCAAAGGTGTAGCCGATGTCGAAATGGGCGCCCCAGGCATCAAATTTGGCATCGTCATCGCCGTAGAGGAACGGTTTGAACGTCGTGCCCACCTGCCCGGCATCACCAAATTGATAGGCTACCTCGACCTCATAATCAAAGGCGCCGAGGAGGCCCGCGGCACGGAAACCGATGGTGTGCAGATTGGTCGGATCATAATCGTCCAGGCCAAAGACGTTTTCCATCCATTCGCCGAACCACGTCAGGTTGGTGTCCGCAACCCTGCGGGCGTCGCGCAGCCAGAGCCAGTAAAGGTCAAAGGTCTGATTTTCGACGGCCGTGCAGGTTGTATACAGGCCGTAGAACCAGACGTCTTCATCTTCCTCGAACGGCCCGCCCTCGGCCAATTCGGCGGCGAATGCGTCCACGCTGAAAGAATCGCTCTTATACGTCAAGCGGACCGCATCAAAAGAGCGCCCGTAAAAGAAGTATACGAAGTCTTTGGGCCCTACCAGCCACTCGCTGCCGAAACTGAGCTCCTGGCGGCCCAGCCGCAGACGTAAGGGCAGGTCGAACATGTTTTCGACCTCGATATACGATTGGTAAATCTCCACGTCGTCAGGGGTGTTCGGGCGAAAATCCGCTCCAGTCACGTAGTCTGAGCGGAAATCTTCGCCCCAGATGTCGTAACTGTCCAGCTCGATGAACGCATTTACGTTACTCGTGAAATCGGCTTTCAAGTTGAGGCGGGTGCGCTGCTCCACGAAGCCGAAATCGCCGCCGTGGTGGCCAGACCATTTTACCGGACTGACGATTCCCAGGCCGTTGAAACCGCCCGCCGCGCCCGGACCGCCAATGGCGCGGCCCGGAAGAAATGCGGCCGGCCAGCGGATCTCCGGAATGCCCTGCTGGGATGTGCGCACCAGCCCGTTGGCAATGTAGTTGCCACGAATCCGGATTTCGCCGCCGACCTGGACGTTCTGCAGTTCCGCCAGCGCTGTGCCGGCGCACGCAAGAAGAACTGCCAGGCACACCGCTCTTTGAATGTAATTCAGATGCATCGGTTCTCTCCCTCCAGAAAACCTGGATATCCCTCACTCCGAGCCCCGCCCCCGTATACGCGAGACCTGCTAAGCGATTAAAATACGGCAATTCAGACCTGGGCGCAAGCACTGATTTTGGGAGAGAACGGACCCCTCAGGCCGTGCCACAGAAGCCGCCCGGTGCAGAAGAATCAAATAATATTCTTTTCCCGCAATGCTGCGCGCTGGGCTTCATCTATGCCGATAGACTCCAGCACCTCGTCAGTATGCGCCCCGAGGGTTGGCGGAGCCTGGCGGTAATGCACCGGTGTTCGTGAAAATTTCACGGGCGCAGCGGTCGCTTTAATCTCGCTGCCGGAGGGTTGTTGCACGCGTTCTATGGTGCCGCGCGCCTGGACATGCGGATCCGCGCAGGCTTCCTGTGGAGTCAAGACCGGTGCGATGGGCAGTTTGCTGTCGTTGAGTGCCGCAATGATCTCATCCCGGGTGCGTACGGCGCACCATTCCGCCAGCATCTTATCTACTTCTTCCCGATGCCCCAGACGCGAGAGAAGCTGAGTGTACCGCGGGTCCTCGGCCGCTTCTGGTTTGCCCATCACCTTGGCCAGAATTTTCCAGTGGGAATCCAGAAGGACGCCGGCATACACGTAGCCGTCTTTGCAGGCGTATACGTTGGTCGGCGCGGCATACGGCACGATGTTGCCGTAACGGGGCGTTGCAAGGCCGTGCGCCGCCATCACGTGAAGGCCGGTGCAGGAATCGATTGTAGCATCCAGAAGCGACACATCGAGATGCTGCCCTTCGCCGGTCAGCTCCCGGTAGCGCAGGGCGGCCAGGGCGCCGATGGCCGCATGCAGGCCCGCCAGTTCGTCGGAAATATAAACAGGAACCCGGGTGGGTGTGGACGCATCGTCCGCGGCATTCATCCAGAGCAGTCCAGACATCGCCTGGATGCCGGGATCGTAGCCCGCGCGGTCCGAATAGGGTCCATACTGCCCGAAACCCGTGATGGAAACATAGATGATGTCCGGTTTTACTGCGCGCACGTCTTCATACCCGCAGCCCCACCCCGGCAAGGCGCCTTTTTTGAAATTTTCGACCAGCACATCCGCTGTCCGCGCTATTTTGAGAAATACATCGCGCGCGCCAGGCTGGCGGAGATCGAGGGTGATGCTTCGTTTGTCGCAATGCAGCATGGCGTGCTGATAACCCTCGGGAGGATCGGTGTCGGGAAGCATCGGCGGGATCATTCGTGTGACATCCGGCGCGCGGGACAGCTCAACGCGAATCACGTCCGCCCCGTATTTGGCGAATACTGCGCCAAAACGCGGACCGGCTATGGTGGTCGCGACTTCGAGAACACGGATTCCCTCCAGAGGTCCGCGAATGTCTGTTCGTGCGTTTTTGAAAAAATCTTTCTTTCCGTGGTCATCGATTTCCATCATTGAATCTCCCGCATCGCTCTCCGGAGTTTTCTCTAACTGAGCCGTTTGCCGCATAATGTATAAAGCCGGCGTCACCGGCGTCAAGGCAAAGGACATCATAACCTGAGAGTCAGAAGCTGGGCAAGCCCTGGTTCTCATGCCGCGGTAAGCGCTCGGTATCTTCCCCGGCAGGCTGGCCAGCCTCTTTTCCGGCAGTGCTCCAACGGGATCAGCATGAAGGAATTGAGATGACAAAACAGGCGCGCTTGGTAACCGGTCTTTTCGTGATAATCCTGTTGTTATCCGTTTGGGTCTATCACCTGAGCGAAGCCCGAAAGCTGGCCCGGTCGCTCCAGGCCGAAGCCACCACGCTCCAGGCAGCTTTTGCAGAACCTGAGGACGGCGCCTCCGGTTTTGACACAACGGTTGAAACGGTCGCTGCGAGAAGCATTCCGTTGCTGGGAGAGATTCAAGGAAAAATAACGGTCTATGTGCGTGCGAACGGCCGTGATAATGCGCGGGTATACTCCGCATTTGAGCACTTTTTCGTTTACGAAGCGGGGCAGTGGCGGATGACTGAAAGCGGCACTTGTTCAGGGCCGGAATGCCAGATCCGTGCATCTCGGGCTTTTCAAAAAGGATATTTTATGCCATAATTGATACAGATGTGAAGTGTATTTCAGTAGGTAATTCTCAATAAAAAGGACTCTGGGAAGTATGTTTGGGACATGTCGCAGCCGTTCCTGCATAGGCCTTGTGGGGGTCGTATTGGCGTCCTTGAGCTGGTTGGGCTGCCGCCCGGACGACGGCTTGCAATTGTGCCTGCTCGACCATGGCGGAGAGTTGCGCTCGTATTATCTACACGTCCCTGAAGCCCTGGATCTCTCCGTGCCGGCTCCCCTGGTCATCGCCTTGCACCGGTTAACGGAAACCGGCGAAGAAATGGCCCGGGAAACGGGTTTTAACGAGTGTGCCGACTCGGAAAACTTCATTGTCGCTTATCCGAACGGCAAATTCCGGGCTTTCTCGTTTGGCATCGAGGACGATCCGGAAGACAATGCGTTCGTGCTGTCCGTGATCGAGGACGTGGCCTCGACATACGAGATCGACCGGTCGCGCATCTATCTTGTCGGCGCATCGAACGGCGGGCTCCTGCTTTATACGCTCATTTGCGAGCACCCCGGAGTCTTTGCGGCGGCGGCTCCCGTGATGGCAACGTTCCTGGAGAAGCATACGGAGACACTCCAGTCCGGACATGGAACCCCGGTATTCATCATTCACGGCGAAGCCGATTTCGTGCTCCCCTACTATTCGAGCCTGTTGTTTGCCGGCGGATTCCACCGTGTGCTGTCGGTACCGGAGACCGTGAAGTTCTGGGCAACGGTGAACGGGTGCCAGCCCGAGCCCGTCGTTGAGCGAATCCCGAATCTCTTTCCCAGCGACGGGACAAAGGCCATGAAGGAGACCTATGTCGATTCCCATGGTGTACCCACGGTAGTCCATATCAAGGTTCGAGGTGGAGGCCACACCTGGCCCGGCGGTTACGAGCCCCTGCCGCCTTTCATGACCGGCAGGCAGAACCAAGATTTCAATGCGACCCAGATGATCTGGAATTTTTTCTCGCGCCACCGGCTAAACGCGCCGCAGCCCACGGCAAACCGCCTGCTTCGCCGCTGAAAGCCTGCGAGAGCCTACCACCATCCCGAAACAGCCCGGAAGGTCTCGGCAGCACATTGGGCGACGATGTGCTCGCCGCCGTCCGCTTCTTCAAGCATGATTCGGGCGAACTCTCCGGGATCGCACCAGGTCGTGCATAGAAATCCGAGCATCTGCTCACCTTGAGCCTGGTGTTTGGCGCTTTCCATCAGTGCTGCCGCTGCGACAGGCGAACGCCAGGCGGCGGGCCATACGCGAAAACCTTTCGACTGGAAGAACCCGATCGACGGGTAGTCCACCATGCGGATGTAATGCCAATCGCAGATGATGATGTCTTTCGGAATCATGTCGATGGCGGGCGCGGTGCCGTTGCTGCTGCTTTCCATCCAGTTGTACCGGATCTGTGAGCGATCAATCAGACGGTCGCCCCACATGAGCATGGTGAGATCTTTCTGAGTCACAAGGTAGTCGTGATAGTCATTGACTGCCTTTGCGAAGACTTCGGCGGGGGTCTCGCCGTTGTAATGTGGTGTGCTTTCGTCCGGAAACAGCATGACTTCATCCATGCCTACATGGAAATACCGAGGCTCGAAAGCCTCGATCAGTTCGTCAAACAGTGGAAAAATGATCTCGTTGACCCTGGGATCAAGTGGATTCCAGCTTACATGGTAGTGGTCCGGGTCACTGTAATCGGGGTTGGGGGGCGCCATCAGCTCCGGATAGGTGTGCAGGAAGATGTTCGGCCGGCTTCCCTGGTGCCCGAAACACTGAAATTGGGGGATCAGCTCAATCCCATGCCGGCGGCATACTTCCAGCAATTGTTGCACATCCGCCTTGTTCATGCCTGCCGCTGACGCCAGCTCCGGATGGGATTGATACTGGAAGTTGAAATCCACCTCGACCACAAGCACGTTCAGACCTCTTGGCGCGAGCTGGTTTTCAATGGCGCGAATGATGACCGGCAGGCTCTCGCGATTGCTGATGTAGACGTGCAGGCCGCGCCAGGCCGCTTCCGGCAAACGATTAGACTCCGGCGTTGTGGCGCATCCCGCCACTAGAATCACGTGTGTAAGAGCCAAAAAGAGCATTGAAGCGGCTTTGGATGTTGTGTTCATAACGGACTCCATCCTTGGCGGGTCGATTGTGGGAAGACCCGCGGCACAGTGCTCAACAGCTTCCGCGCAGTGGCGTGATTGTCATTCCACTGGTTTTCCGGGCATCGGAACGGCTTCCGTATTTTCAGGCTTTGCGGGATGGCCCTCCAAGCCCGGCAGATACAATTCGAGCCGGTCTATCCAGAATGTGTTCGGCTCGCCTGGCACCGCGATGCCGGCCCGGTCAATATACGCATCGGACATGTCGAGGCCTGCGGCACGCGCACCGTCGTAGCAGTACTTCAAAAAATCATCTTCAACTGCAAGCCAGGTCCATGTGGAGTCCACCCGGTGAACGGCGGTCGGCAGGTATATGAGCTCCTTTTTTTCGCGGGGGAGCCAGAAACGCAAGGCCATCGAAATGGGTACCGGCTTGTCCGCTCTGACCCTTGCGCGAAAGCCGAATGTACCGGAAGGTAAATCCACCACGGCCGGCAGGCCGAAACAGGGCCGGCCTTCGCCGGAAGATACGGAAATGACGGCGCAAGGGGACTGCATTTCTCCCGAGGGTTCGATGGATACCTCGAAGACAGTGTTTTCAGCCGCTCCGAACAGTATTGGCCCCGGCGTATTGCCGGCAATAAACGATGTCAGGGAAATGAAAGGGCTTTCCGGCCACAAGGCGTCCCGGGCGGCCACGTCCAGGCGGGCGTGCAGCTCCTCCAGCGCACTGACGGGACGTCCAGATGCCCGCGCACCCGCCGAAAGAGATCGCAAGGCCTGCGCAGCGTCGCCGTTCTCAAGCGACAGGAGCGTGAGCTGTTTGCCAAACAAGCGGCCCCTCCGCCGCATTTCTTCCGGCACGGACCACGGGCGTTCCTCCCACTCCCCGACGGCCTGTTCAAAGGCCGCGAGCGCGCCCGATGTATCGCCCAGCCGGGCGAGGTCGGCCGCGCGGGAGAACAGTGCCATTCCTTTGGAACGGGCCCCTGATGTATCCAGGGCGGTGTCTTTTGCCGCGCCTTCGCGCTGCAACGCCGCCTCGCTGTCGCCATCCGCGGCAAATCTCTCATGGCGGGATGCGATCAACAAGGCCGTCGCCAGCACGAGGGCAACAATCAGCAAAATGCTCGCTGCTATCACGGACAGTCTAGTCTTAGGCGTACGCATCTTCGGGAAGGTTCTCTTGTTGTGGTCTGGAAAATCGTAGCATATCGCAGAATTCCGCCGGGCGGCAAATTTCGAGCGCTCAATTCTTGGTCTTCTTTCCCGGGCGAAGGGATTTTGGAGGCCCTGCCTGAAAGGAGAGCATTCTCGGTTTGAGCAGGGTGCCGGATTCAGTAGGGTTGTAAACGCATTGCCTGAGATGGCTGTGTTTATCTCGAGCCAGTGATTTGTTCTGTGCTGAAATGAGTCCACACAAGCTAATGGTAACATGCAGCCGAGATCCTCAATGCTCAATAAAGTGAATCGCATGGACTGGGTTGGACTCCCACTATTCATTCCCCAGACGGTGCCAACGCATCTAAAATCAGCACACGGGGCATCGCCCTGCCTTCCATGTTCCGGTAAGATCGCAAATGGCAGGACGATACCATCCCCGGTAAGATCTTAGATGGCGCGATTCGCACACTTGATTGAGGTCGCGCGGTTTGGGATGATGAAGCCCATCCATTCGCGCGGCAGGCGGCCCGTTTCGGGCTGGCCCGGATCACAGCGCCGGAATCCAGGAAACGATGACACAACAGAACACACGACAAGAGGTTAACTCAACCTTGTTTATCGCCGGATTCAGGCACGCCGCCCTGGCCGCCGTGATGCTGACAGCGGGTCTGCTGGCTTCAATGGCACTGATCGAGTGGGTGCAGCGAACTGTTGCGCCCTATCATCCGCTGGCGTTTGAAGAAGCGGCCCGCGAAGCCCTGGCCCAGGGCGAGTATTCCCGGGTAGTCACTATCTGTACGGGCAACCTGCACTACGCGAAGAACAGATTTCCAAGTTACGGGCTCTGCCGCCTCCTCCGCGCCCGGGGCTATTTCGGCCTCGGAGAACGCGACAAGGCCTTCGAGGACCTGATCGCAGCGGAGAGATACTGGCGGAAGTGGTACGGGCGGGCCAGCGAGACCGAGCGAGCCGAACTGAAGGAATTCGCCACGGAAATGGCCATGGCGGCCCTTGGTTTCGGTGAGACAGGCATGGCTCGCCAGCTTTTCTCGCTTGCAGGTACCGGTTCCGGCGAACCACTCGACTGCCTGGCAGAATTGCACGACAAGCTCACGCCCCAGATGCGCGCCAACATCTGGCCTCACCAGGAACGGCTGATCGTCGAAAATTTCATGAAAGCCGGCGAGCCTGTACTCGAAACCTGGGCCGAGCGAACCAGCCGGACGGTTGAGACTGCGTTCCTGGATGCGCCCTCTGGCAATTCAGGCGACCCCGGCCGCCTCTTGCGCATCACGGCCAGCCTGGCGCCTGAAAACGGCATGAGCTGGTACAGTATCCCTTTTTTCATGCCGATCCCCGACTCCCCGTGCAGATTCCGGGCTGTTATCGATCTCAACGCCGGCCCGCCCCCGAGCCTTCTTCTCGGGTTCGCCCATCCCGCAACGGGCCAGGGCGGGACAGTCTTTGGCGAAACACCCGAGAAGCTCGCGGACGGCAGTTATGCGGCGGAAGTCCTGCTTCCGGGCCGAAATTCGGGTAAAACCCCCGACTACGTCGTTCGTGTCGGGTTCGCGCTCCCGATGGAAGCCTGCGAGTGTATCATAAAGCGCATTGAGCTTTTCCCTGACGGCGGGGCAGAAACGGGAACCGATGGGCAAGGGTAAGCGTCAGAAGGTAAAGAGCCAACCCGCGCCTCGCGCGGCAGCACGGAGCGCCAAAGCGGTGCTGCGGGTGGACGGCGTTCTGCGTTTCTTCTTCGCGCTTCTCCTCCTGGCCGTCATCCTGGCGCTCTATCCGTATACCCAGGACGCAACCGGCCCGATTAAATATCTCTTGCTGGCCTGGGGCGCCTTTATTGCCTCATCCCTCCTGGCCATCCTGGGGACACTCCAGAAAACGCCCTGGCAGACGCCGCGGGTCTTCCTCCCCATTCTCCTGGCATTTGTCGGACTGAACCTCGTGTCAGCACTGCTTTCAGACCATGCCGGGCATGCGATGGTGACATGGCGCCGTTTCGGCATGCTTTTCATCGTGTATCTCATCGCGACGCAGATCTACCGTAAACCCCGCCACATCTCCGCGCTGATGCTGATCGCCTGTATTGGCGTGACCTTTTCCACTCTCTATGCGATTTTCCAATACATTGGCCTCGATCCCTTCCCCTGGGAGAGCAAAGACTCACCAATCTATCGTGAATTGCCGGGCACCTTCGGCAACCCGAATTATGCCGCCCATACCATGATCCTGTGTATCGCGATGTCGGCGTTCCTTGCCACACGCCGCAAGAAGCGTTGGACAGCAGCCTTCGGCATCCTGTTTCTAGTGCATATGTACTTCACTGGACAGCGCGGCGGCCTGGTCGGCCTTGCCCTTGGCGCTGCGCTGGTCCTCGGCGCGCGTACGCTGCGAAAATACGTACGTTCTCCCCGCTACGCCATCACTGCGGCGCTGATCATCACCGCGCTCCTGATCCCCGCAGCACTCGGGGTGACCATGGCCATAACCAAAGCCCGCACCGGCGTGGCCCTGCCTCTCGAACGCCAGCTCCTGCTGCGGTATCACGCCTATGACGGCGCTACGCGCATGCTCCTCGCTCATCCCTTCCTGGGATACGGACCCGGCAATTACGAGATTGAGAATCCGTTCTTCTGGACCCTCGAGGAGCAGGATTGGTTTGCCATGGGCCGGAAGATGAACCAGCACGTGCATAACGACACCCTGGAGGCCGGGATGGACGCCGGATTTCCGGGTGCCGTCCTGTATCTGTTGTTTCTGGTGCTCGGCGCCGCTCAGGGGCTCATGGTGGCTTTCACCGCCAGCAGTCCGCAACGGCGCCGGCTTGGCTGGACCTATGCTGCCCTTTTCTGCGCGTTTCTCGTGGACGGGACGCTCGGCTTCAACCTGCGGGTTCCCGTGTCCGCGTATCTGATTTTTCTTCTCGCCGGCGCCTTCGATGGGCTGCACCTGCGCCCAGAGACTTCGCCGCCGGTCCCGGCACATTCGCGCGCGATCCTGGCGTTCCGAGTGGGTCTTGCGTTGCTTGCGCTGCTCCTGGCCGTCTATGAAACCCGCGTGTTTCGCGCGGAGGAGGAGCTGCAATCTGGCCGGGGCGCATTTTTAGCCAATGCGTATACACGGGCCGATGCCCATTTCGCACGGGCGGAAGCCTTGTGTCCATGGCAGTGGTCGGCGCCGTTTGAACGGGCCAAATGCGCGCTGCGCATCTCCCAGTATCTGGAAACCGAAAAGCATCCTGCTGAAGCCTTCGCTATGCGCAACAAAGCGGTGGAGCATTTTGAAGCGTCGGTGGCGCACAATCCTTCCTACGTCTTAAGCCTTCTGGGCAGCGCGGAAACCAACCTCAGCCTCGGCTATTTACCGACGGAATACAACCGCGATTCGCGCGGCCAGTATCTCGAAAAGGCCCATGCCGCCGCAGATAAGGCCAATCGCCTGTGTCCGCTGATGCCTGAAAGCCACGAAGTGCTGGGACGCGTAGCATTCCTTCGTGCCCTGATCATCCATGACGCGCTCGAACGTGGAGAGGGCACTCTTGAAGAGGCCCGGGAACAATGGCGCACCGCAGCAGCGCACTTCGAGCGCGCCCTCGAGCTTGGCGCCAGCCAGCCGGGCGCCCTGCACCTCATGCTGGCGAACGCGCACATTGCTCTGCTTGAGCTCGATGCGGCCGAAAGCGACCTGCGCAACGCGCTGGCAACTGACCCCGGCAACAAAGACATTCTGCCCGTGCTGTACCGGTTTGGAGCACAGCACAACCGTTACGATTTCGTGCGTTCGGCCTTGAGCGACCATATCGAGCGGCTTCGTAATTCGGCCCCGGACGAACATGAAATGCTCGCCGAGGCCACAAGCTACCTTGCATCAATGGAATTCCGCGTGTTTAAGAACGAGGAGAACGCCGAGAGATTGTACCTGGGTGTGGTTAAACGACTGCCTG
>DAOSJS010000044.1:0-18292 GCA_035367355.1 Candidatus Hydrogenedentota bacterium | reverse complement strand
CCGGCGCAATTCGTCTTCGGACGCCTGGCGTCCGTAGGGACAGATTTCAAAGGTCTCCACATACCGCGTTTCCCTTGCCAGGTCCGGCCCGTACCACGTTTCGAGAAGGTTGCGGTGGAGCTCCGCAAGCCGGGTGAACGAATCGTCCCAGTTCGTCCGCAACCATGCTTTCCGCGCTGCGGGGGAGTCAGGCACCTCATCCAGAGTACCTTCCAGCCACGGCAGCCATTCGTACATCTGCGACTCCATGGCATCCAGCATATCGTACTTGAGATCCATCACATCGTCGATGGCGACGGCGACGTGCGGAGTGAGCGTCAGAGCGCTCGGCCGCGCATGCATCAAATAAAAGAAATAGGGGTTGTGCCGCAGTGGCTCCGCATCGGAACAACAGTTGGGGACGGTGACCATGAAGGAAGCATCCTGAACCAGAGTGGACGTGTAGCGGTGGTCGGGATGGTAATCCTCCGGGTGGTGGCTGATGACGATATCTGCCTGGTGGCGCCGGATGATGCGGATGACTTCGCGGCGGATCGCCAGTTCAGGCATCAACTCGCCGTCGTGATGGTCCAGGATGAGCACTTCCACGCCACTCCGGCGGGCGGATTCGAGGGACTCTTGCCGGCGGCGGCGGGCCAGGACGGCGCCGCCCATCGCGTGGTGTCCCGCGTCACCGTTGGTCATGGAGACAAACAGCACCCGGTGCCCGGCGCGAAGCCATTTTACGGCGCAACCGCCGGCGTAGGCCTCGCAGTCGTCCGGGTGCGCGCCAATGACGACGATGTTCATGAGACGTTGCTATCGGCGGCAGTATCTTCCGCCGGCGCATCCGTTTCGGAGTCTGTCCCTTCCGCCGCGGCCGGGGCGGGCGGGAGCGGAGCTGCGGCGTCTTTGGTATTGATACGAATTGGAGGTACCGCCACGGCTCGCGAATACCGGTCTTCGGAGACCTCAGCTGTCCTCGGGTCGATGGTATCCGGGTCCGTGCCCTCGGGCATGAGCAACGCCTCGACGGCGAGTGTAATCAGCATGGTATCTGGAAGACCCGCGCGCCCGGCCAGGACGTTTACGGAGCGGCCGGTTTCACTTGGCTGAGCACTCGAACCGATCACGCTGCCGAACGAGTCCAGCACCTGGTCGCCGTCTTTGATTGCGATGCGCAGAACGCCGGGATTCTTGGGGAAGGCCCGGCGCGATTCCACCTTGATGTCCAGCCAGAGTTCCTGGGGCAGGGGCGGCGTGATGTCAACCGTGAACAGATTCATGCGCCCGGTTGCATCGACAAGCGATGTGGCTTCGATGTTGGGCCCTTTTGAGCGCTCGGCAACGCTCACTGAAATCATAACCGCCTGTTCGAGGTCGCCGATATTGTCTTCCGTCGGTGCGGGAATGAACCCGGTTGCTCCTCCGCGCGCCGTGTTGGTGGTTTTTGTGGCGCCGGGTTCCGCGTTGCAAGCCGTCAGAAGGGCTGCCATCAAGGCGAATGAAATCAGCTGTCTCATGGTGCACAAACCCCCTGCTTCCAATGGTGGCACGCGCGTGCCGCGGGCCGGTATCCAACTTCCAGTAAAAGCACGCAGAGATGATAGCAGTCTGTGGCAGGGTGTGTACAGTTTTGACGGGATGAAGGCGGTGCGCGTTTACCGGATTACTGCCGGAATCACTGGTTCCGGGTATGTTCGCGCGCCCGTTGCTCGGCTTCACGCAGGCGTTTCCGGAAATCTTCCTCCCCGAGGGTCTGGCGAAACAGCTCCCGCTCGTCGACTCGGTACTGAGCGCGGATGTAACGGAGGTCCCAGATCGCCAGGAGCAGGGCCGTCACAAAAAACACGAAAAAGACCAGCCAGTACACCATGAAATGGGTGAGCGACTGGCGGGGAAAGTCCCAGTGGCGGCCGCCATACGCGAGGACGACACTGCACGCGATGGCAATGCCGCCCACGATTCGCCATTTTGTCTGCCGGGTCATGATGGCCGACACACTCTCGCTTTGTTAGCGGTCATACACCCAGACACGCTCTTCGTACGTTTCGCCCGACGGCGTGCGCACGAGGCGCGTCTCGTAGTGGCCGCTGGCCACCGGTGCCGCGGAACGGTAGGCCGTGGCCTGCGGCGCAGGTTGGCGGCCGGCTTTGTCTATCTGGTCTCCGACCAGCGCGCCCGTGAGGGCACCCAGCCCCGCGCCAATCAATGCGCCTTCGCCCTGTTTTCCTACCTGGTGGCCGAGAATGGCGCCGGTTCCAGCGCCCAGGGCGCCGCCCAGTATCGCGCCGTCCTGGACCGGCGTGGTGTTGCACCCCATCAGGGCCGCCGCGACAGTCGCTGTAAGCGCCAGTGTTATCAAGGTCTTAAGGTTCATGGCTCGAAACCTCTTTCGCCCGCTTCGACCGGACCATTCTAACATAAGTCGCAGCCGAGGCAACCTCCGCTTCTTCAAATGCTTTCACGGAACAAGACGCTCCAGCGCCGTGGGTATTCATAAGTGAGTCCGGAGACCTGGGCGGCGTGGCGCCGGAAGGGGGTACCGATTCATTTCGAGCCATGATACGAGTCCGTGCAACTGCAGCCGCTTTCTGCCGTTCAGGCCGGTTGCTTTCGCGCTTTGCAGCGGATATAGTCGTGGCCATGGCGCTCCCCGCACTCCGAAATATCGATGCCTTCCCAGTCGAGCACGAGGGTGAAACCCGGATCCTGGTGCGCGATCCGGAATCCTTTGTAGAGGACCAGCTTCTGCTGGGCCCCATTCCCTTTTTCGTGGCCAGCCAGCTGGACGGGCTGAACGACGTCACGGATATCCAATACCTCCTTTTCCGGCAGACCGGCGGCCGCCTGGTCTCTGAAGACCAGATTCGTGAGGTGGTCGACTATCTTGATGAGCGCGGGTTCCTCGCGTCTCCGCGATTTGAGTCTCTGCACCGGGAAGTGCTCGAATCGTACCGGGACCGAAGCACGCGGCCTGCTTTTCTGGCGGGTAAATCCTACCCGGACGATCCTCAGGAGCTACGCGAGTTTATCGATGAACTGTATACGGGCCAGGATGGCCCCGGACCCGTCCAGCCCCAGAGCGCGGCATCCGGAAAAGGCGTTCGCTGCCTGATCGTGCCGCATATCGATTTTCCCAGAGGCGGGCTGGCGTACGCCCACGGGTATGCAAAGCTTGCCTCCGGCCGGAAGCCCAAAACTGTGCTGATTTTCGGAGTTTCCCACGCAGCCGCGCCCGTGCCGTTCATTCTCACCCGCAAAGGCTACGAAACGCCATTCGGCACGCTCAGCGCCAACACCGAGGTCGTGGATGCGCTCGCCGCGGCCTGCGCCTGGGACCCGTTTGAACATGAAATTGCCCACCGCTCTGAGCATTCCATCGAGTTTCAGGTTGTGATGCTCGCCCATCTGTATGGGCCGGACGTCACCATCGTGCCTGTCCTCTGTGGTTTGCTCTCCGATGGGCTCGCACCGGTCTCGAATGCGTCCGCTCTGCCGGATGTCAACGCATTTCTAACAGCCTGCCAACAGGTCATGCGGGCTTCGAACGGCGAGATGTGCGTTATTGCCGGCGTGGACCTGGCGCACGTCGGGCGCCGTTTCGGCGACGGCTTCGACATCGGCGATGAAGTGGTGCGGGCCGTGAAAGCCCGCGATGACGAAGACCTGGCCTGCGCGATGAACCTGGACGCCGATGGATGGTACGCCTCGGTCATGAAAGACAGCAACCAGCGGCGCGTGTGTGGCCTCAACGCCATCTACGCCTCGCTGAAAACGCTGGATGGCGCGGCCGGCCGTGGCGAACTCCTCAAATACATGTACGCCCACGATCCTTCTGGCGGGATCGTCTCCTTCGCGAGCATTGCATTTTCGGAAGAGTAGGCTCGTTGCGCGGTTTCCGCCGTTTATTCAGCCGTGAACGACAGCAGCCGGGCCGAATGGGGGGGAAGAGCCAGCTCCAACCGCAGCGTTTGGCCCATCCTGGACGATCCCAGCGCTCCCTCCGTGATCCGCTCTTGAACTGTCAACGATTTTTCTGCTAATCCGAGCGACTCCAGGTCGATCGTCACGACCGTGTTGATCCCGTCTGCTGATTCATTGAGCAGCGAAAAGTAGATAACGCCCGACTCCGGATTACCATAGCGCTCGATATAGGCGCCGCCGTCCGCCCAGGCGTGCGTGATCGCCTGCCAGCCTGCCCGCCCGATCGTCTGGACCAGCGGGACGTACTTTTTGAAAAGGGGGCGGGCGGGTTCGTACCACTCTGGATTTTCGAAAAAACAGTCGTTCGCGGCGTCTTCGCTGAAGAAGCCCGGATACATGGCATAGAAAAGGCAACGCTGCATGTAGCGCTCGAGCGCGGTCAGATCGAGATCGGCGTAATGGGTATTCAGCAGGAAACAATACGGTTTCTGCCTGCAGACGGCGCGGCGGAAGGCCATGGATTCGTCGGCCATGGGCTTCCATGCGCCATTGGGAAACCAGTTGGTTTCCGTGCCCAGCACGTCGAGATACGCGGCCGGAAAGGCGTATCCATGCAGCGCGGCATTCGCCATCATGAGTTTTCCCTGCTCATGTACCTTCGCTGCTGCATGGCGCTCGAATTGGAATGTCGAGAACACGGTCAGGATGCCCACGCGCCGCGAATGCTGATCAAAAACCAGCGGAAAATCTGTGGAGACAAAATGTTCCCGGCGGTAGTTCAGCGTCGAGGCAAAATACACAAACGAGTCGATGTAGACCCCATCCACGCTCGCTGGCGGCACTGGAGTCTTCTCGAAGCCCGGATCGGCGATTAGATTGCGCTCCGTGCCTGCTTCTCCCAGAAACAGGTCGTCAATCCAGACCGCGCCCGTATGCGCCCCTCGCATAAGGAGATGCACGGTGGCCTGCTTGAACGGTTTTTCGGATTCGATGGTTCGTTCCAGCAGCACGAAGTCTGTGGCGTCCGCGGGAATGGGCAGGCACTGCCCCCACAACGGCGTGCCGTCCGTATGGAACAGATCCGCGTAGACGGCGCAGTCGTTGTCTGGAACGCCAGTGAGCCCGAGCGATTTGACACGTGCACGCAGCACCAGCGGGGCGGACGCAGACTGCTCTATCGCGACCACCTGGGAGGCGCCGGCTTTGCCGGGTTCGGTCAGGGAAATTCGAAGTGACTGCTGTCCCGACGCAAAAACCGCGGCATCTGCCTCATACCCCGTTTCGTAATGATTCCAGTCGGGAAGCAGGTCCCGCTCCGGTGTGGCGAGCGTGCGTTCCAGGACCGCCCATTCGCTCTGCGCTTTATTGAGTGGAGCCGCCTCGGTGACGGGAAGATCGGGATCAGCATTCAATGGAAAAAGGGCGCCGTCGCACCACGGTGTGTCGTGCAGATAAATAAGGGGCTTCCCGTCCGCGCCGTGCACCGACGAAAGCAGCGTGACGGAGGCCAGACGCCGGGAGGCCGGGTCGGTCTCGAGCATGGAGGTCAGGTGGGTCAGAGCGGCCTCCGCCTCGCGGGGCACCTCTTTGGAAAGCGGCAGCCACGTGGTCATCGGTTCGGTATACACGAACGTGAGCAGGCCGTGTTCTTCGTCCCAGGGGACGTTGTTTGTGCCCTCTTTGAAGGCAAACCCGAAGTCCTGCGCATCCGGGATGGTGCTGATGTCGGTAAATGCCATCCAAAGCCCTTCGCGATCCACCCGTTTCTCGAAGCATGCCGGAAAAAGGGCGTAATAGCGTTCGAGCGCCGCCCGGAACCCCCATACCGGGTCAAAAGCGTAAAGCCACGCCTCAAAGGTCGCGCGTTGTGGAAATTTCGCCGTGTCCGGCGACAAACCGAGGTCGAATGCCGCGAAAAGCAGGTTCAAATCCGCAGCGTAGACGAGGCGGCAATGGCGGGGCTCCGTCATCGGCGTCGCGAGCGCGATGCCCGCATCCGGGCGGGTCAGGGCGGCCAGAGGATAGATGGAACACTGGCCGGTCGCGCCTGCGCCGGTTTGATGGGTGTTCATGAATGTGCCGCTCTGGGCCGGCGCATTCCGCCGCATATCCCGCCACCAGCTCCAATCGTCTCCATCGAACGGGATCGGGACATACACGGTGACGGCGCGATCGACTCCGCGCAGATCCTCAAGTGTGCCGTTCAGCTGAATACCTTCGGCTTGGGTCTCTACCTGGAGATTGAGTGTCAGCGCGAGTTCCTCAAAAGTCCAGTCGTAGACGCCCGGATTGTTCATGTCAGGATTTGACGTGGGCCGGCCCATTACGAAATCGCTGTCGGCGGCCGCATCGCGCACGAACGGCGCCAACGGGGCGTGCCCGAGGAGCTGGCCGTTCAGAAATAGCGCCGTAGCCGGGTTTTCCGCATGGGCAACGATGCCGAGCGCGAGCCCGCGGTCCGTGCTCGAAATATCCCCCGCGGCCGGAACCGTCTCCGCCCTCGTGCCGGGAGTTGGAGTGATGGGTACATTCTCAAAAAGGAGCATTTCCCGGTTGGCAGTGGTGTGCACCGTGAAATCATCGAACCAGACCGTGCCCGTGTGTTCGCGGAAGAGGGCGTACACGGTGATGGAGCGAAGCGGTTTCTCCGGCACGAGAACGCAGCGGCGTTCTTCCCAGTCGTGCGTGCCCGTGCTGAAATTGGAGGTGATGCCCCACAGGGGCGTGCCGTCCATGTACAGTGCGTCAATATAGATGGCGTAGCCGCGGCTCTCCGGGCCGCTGACGTTTTCCGCCCGGCTCCAGCCTGTCACGATGAGCGGAATCGGCTCGGTCTGTTCGAGTTGAAGAGTCTGACCGGCGCCCAGTTGGCCGGCGGTATCTCTGCTGCTGCACTGGATGGCCATTCCGCCATTCCGGCCGTGACCCGGCGCAACAGCATAACCGTTCTCCCAGAAGTGCCAGCCCGGGAGCGGTTCTGTCCCGTTCTCCTCGAAACCTGCGTTCTGGAGCCTTTGCGGGCCCGAGGCGGCAGCGGCGCTGTCCAACCGAAAAAACACCGGTGTTTCCGCACCGGCAATTGCCGCCAGGAACATGCACATCCCGGCGATGGGCCCCATCCGCACGAGAATACTTCGCATCACAGAGCTCCTTCCCGCGTATCGCAAAACCGGGCACATGTCATGATCCCCACTCCACAATATACCGCCCGCACCCGATCAGTCCGGTCTGGAATCTGATACGGCTGCCTTGCAGCTCAAAGGGCACCGACCCCATGCTTTCTTGTGAGCCGGCTTTCAGCGCCATCACACGGACGTTGTCGGCGCCGGCCTTGGCGCCGAACGAGGCAAGGTCGATTTCGAGTCCGAATGCTCTGTCGCGCGGATACGGAAATACGATGAGCCGGTTCTCTTCTTTGTTGATTTTGACCGAGCCATCTGTCGCCAGTTTGCCAAAATCGATCCAGGTTCCCGCGGGGTTCATGTGCGCATCGAAATCGGCCTTGCTGGACAGGTAACCCGCCCGCTCCCGCTCGAGGTCATCCAGGGACACTCCAACGATCGCGCCGTTCTCCCGCTGAATATGCATGGCGCCGATGCGGTAGCGGCGGGCACCGTCATCGAATCCCTCCAGTGGAACCCGGCTCTCGTTGGTCAGACCGATCCGAATGTCGAAGCTCTCGTCCGGACTGTCTGGTATCACCACTTCATACGGGCCGTCCGTGATGACATCGCCCCGCCGCCACTCGTGGGCGGGTTTCGGCAGGGTATGGTCCTGTTGGAACGCGGTTCGCTCGATGTGATCGCTGCTGTCGCTCGTGAAATGCACAAAGCACCGGTAGTCTTGATTCACGTCTTCGCCCACGATCCATTCGTAGGCCACTCGTATCCTGCCTTCACCCTGGTAATCCAGCGATTTCAGGCGCGGCTCGATTTTCAGTGGCCTCTTCCAGTAGGGCATTGAGAATTCGGTGCGCGCATCCACGAACACGAATTCGGGGCACTCCGCATAGTCGGCAAAATGGCCGTTGATCCGGTATGTTGCCACGCGTGTCTCAGGACCAAGCGCCAGAAATCCCCACTGCGGCAGCGTATGGCCTTCCACGGTCCAGTCATCGTCAGCCCAGTTGACCCAGACGGTGAGGCCGCTGTCGTACCGGATGCGCTGGCGGTCCGTACGGCCCATCACCAGGGCGATGCTTGCGGGATAAAAATCGTCATCAAAGGCGTAGGCGACCTCAACCGGGTTCGCGGCGCCGTACAAACGCTGGATCGGATGCATCATATGGTGTTCTTTGGCCACCCATTGGACGTTATTGGTTTGCGCGTTGCCAATGAACCCGGCATGGCCGTACGCCACTTCCTGGGCGCGGTATTTGTCAATCTGCTCGACTGTCCCTGTATCATGGCCCCAGCGATGCCCATATCCACGGCGAAACCACCGTTCGTAGTATCCCATGCCGTGATTGACCATCTGGGGATGGATCTTCAGCAAATCAAAATCGAGGAAAGGCCGGTGGTCCTCGCCGCCGCTGACCTGGGCCTCAACGCCGTCGCAGAGCCCGGCCCAGTAGAAGTGGTTCGCGCCTTCGCCCAACAACGGCCCTTCGTGTGTGTCGCGCATGTACTGGAACAATGCTGAGTCGTACTTGACCTTGGCGAGTATCATGCCCGCCATCGGCTGGCCGGCTTCGTGATCCAGCTGATGCCAGGGCGGTACGCAGGTGTGGACATCCAGGTAGGCGGCGTTGGTCTGGAACCATTCGTGAATCAACGGGGCATTTTCTTTAGCAAATTTGAGCGCCCGGTTGCACTTGATTCCAAAACTCTGCACTTTTGTCGCTGGATTGAGCCAGGCGGGCGATGGCGATCCGTCCGTCAAAAGCACGCGATCCGCCGGGTCGTGGGAGGGCGCGTCGGGATAGAGATCAATATAGTTTTCGTGCAGCGACCACACATACCCGCATTCGTTGGCTGCCTTGGCGAACAGTTCCATGCCTTCGCGTCCGCCATATTTCGGGTTTGGGGGCAGATGGTCCGGCAGCTTCACGTCGTAGCCATACCGCTGCCACACGTGGGAAATGATGGCCAGATGATCCACGCCATTGTCTTTCAAATCGCGCAGATTTTCGCCGTCTCCCGCAAATGATCCCCGGTGATGCCCCCAGATGTCCAGCATGATCCGGGGGCCCAGGAGGTCCCGGTACGGAGACGGTGGATGCGGGATATTGGGCAGAACTTCCTGGATGTTCGCAGATACAGCGATGTAGCCCTCTTCGTGCAGAGGATTGCGGGTCTGATTCGTCATGAGGTCGTATTCGGCCTCGCCTTGCGGGCATCGCGACGCGTGGGAGCGCGTCCAGTCAAGGTAGCGGCACGTGAACACCTGCTGGCCTCTCAGGTACGACACGGTGCCGGCAAGGTACGGAACATAGAACGCTTGCCGGAACGGCACGCCGCCGTCGTATCCGAGCGAGAAGTCCGTCACGATGGGCATTTCCGCATCCACAGCAATGGTCAGGGCCTTTCCTGCGATGCCGAACGTCCAGCTTGCCTCAAAGGTGGCGCCTCCCGCGGGATAGGCCCAGTTTACGGTGAGTCTGCGGGCTGTCTCGTCGAGTGATGCACTGAGCAGGCGCCCTTGTCCCAGGCGAAACGGCGGCGCGTCAGCGTCCGGCGCCTGAATCATGATGCCTCCGCCCATCGCGGGTTGAAACGGAGGTCCTTCGTCGAATTGGACCGTGAAATCATCCAGCGTACCGGTTTGCGGAGCATATTCGTACGAAAGATGCCCGTCGGCGCCTGTGTATTCGAACCGGTAGCCCCTGTCTGTCTTTACGACTGTATTCTCATGTTCGAGCAGGTTTGAAGGCGTGATGCCGTTGCCGGGATCATTGCACAGGGGAGAGATGTCGCGGCCGCGCGCCGCCTGGAAGGCTTTTGCTGAAACCAGCCGGGCCAGCAGGTCTTTCTCACCGGCGCTCCGGCTCCCGCAGACTATTTTTGCGTCGCCAAAATACGAATAATCCCACGCCGGGCTGTTGGCGGGTCCCGGGTCGGCCTGGAGACGCAAGGTGAGGGCCTGTCCAGCATACGGCGTCAGATCGAAGCTGAAATCCTTCCATTCCGCCATCGCATAATGCTCGCGCAGCAGGGTCTCTTCCTGGCCATCCTGCAGGATAATGGCGCTGAACGTAACGCCGTCGCTCTTGTCCGGTTCCGCAGCCAGGGGGCTCATCGCGATGCCGAAAGACAGCGTGATGGGCGACATTTCAGGGAGACGAAGGGGATAGTCTACCCAGGCGCAGCCGGGCGGCACATGCCACGGGGAATGCAGGAGGATCGCATCGCGTCCCAGCATCAATTCGTGCGGCACGTAGGAGATGCCGCTCACCCGATGGAAATGTCCCGTCCAGGATGGGGGCATGAGCACGGCATCGTGCCCGTAGGATTGCCAGGCCACCTGATAGAGCCCGAGATCCCCCAGGGCAGTCTCTCCGGGCGGCAGTTCAACAGTGGAGGGCTGGGCAACGGCGATGCAGCAACATACCGCAAGAAATGTCCAGAATAATGCGTTTCTCACGACATCTTTCTCCTGAAGAGTTGACATGCGTTACAGGCGGCGCGCAGGCGCAATCATTCCTCCGCCGGTTCCGGCGCCCAGGCCAGCACCACGCCCGTGAGGCAGGTCGTGCCCGATCTCGCCTCTCGCGATTCCTGAAGATAATACGAAGTCCATCGGAACGGCGGATGCATCACGCCATCACCCGCACCGCCCCAATGAGCAACCGGTTTGTCCAGACTCAGTTCGATCAGCTCCCATCCGTCCCTGGCCTTTGACACGGGCGCCGTCTTGAAGCTTTGTCCTGCGGCATCGACGATCCGGCAAAGCATATGGTCGGTGAATGCGGGCCCGTGAACCCAGAGCATCATCTTGCTCGGACGGGATGCGGGAAGCTCGAGATTTTTTTGAGGTCCCCACTGCCAAAAACACCAGCCGGGTTCCACAGCGTAGCCGACCCTGACCGATTTGGGAAACGGCGGCGCGTCGCCTGGCGATTCGATGACCTCGCCCGCGAGGGTTATTTCGCGGTTTTCCTCGCCTTCATCCCAAAGGCGGTAGGCTTCTCGTGCATCCAATCCTGCGGGCTCGTCTATGGCATCGACCAGCACATAAGTCAGTGGCGTGACCTCAGCGATGATCCCCGCATTTTCATGCAGCATTTGCGCAGAGACCGTCTGAGGCCCATCGGACAAGGTGAGGTTTGGAAAAGGAATCTGGCGGATCTCGTTTCCTTTGAGTTCTACCGGGACAGCCGGCAGTGGTTGCACGCCGGCTTTCACCAGCAGCTGGCCGGTCAGAGGCAGATCAGACTGCGAATGCAGTTCAACGCACAGGCCGTCGTGCCGCCATCCAAGTGTCATTTTTATGGGATTGGCGACAGGCACCCTGACGTTCATGCGAAAGGTGTGTGTACCGGCCTCGCGGCCACGGCAGGTAATCGCGACAGGCACGCTGACTTCGGCCGCATCGCGGCGCGTGATGGTTCCCTTCCAGATCAATTGCGCAGGTGTTCCCGGCACGAGCGAGGCGCTGTTGGGGAGCCAGTGCCCCTCTATGCCCGGAATAGAAGTCACCTCGCCAGACAACTCCAACCCGTCCGGCGCGGAGCATGTGGCAGAAAAGGGGATGGAGACATCCAGCTGTGTGCCCGCTTTAGCCGGGTGTATAGGCCCCGGCTGCAGCGGAAGGATGCCCAGCCACGGCGGCGCCTCCGGAGAAAGGGTGAGGTAGACAGGCGCGCCGCTCACCCGCCAGACTCCGTCCGGGGGCACGTCAACAGGCTGACCGTGGTGATCGATCGCCCGGATAACGTTCAAGCCCTCCGGCAAGGTGAGTTCACTGGACTCTTCAGTCGTCCAGATCGCGAGCTTGTACGAGGAATCCTTTCGAAACACCGCCACAAAATCGCTGCCACGCCCCATTGGCAACGTGCCCGCGGGGGTATAGCCCTTCAACTCGGCGATCAGTGTCTTCATGGCGGTGTAGGCCGGTTTGGGCTGGTAATCCCAGGTGACGGTTCCGAAATTGTGCTCGCGCTCGTCGGGATCCTGTCCGTCGTCGTGCCAGTCGTACCATATGCTGATGGGGATGCCGTGTGCGAGATTGCTGAGCCATTGGCGCGGAAGGAAAACGCCCTGGAGGTCGCGCGGGATGTTCGTTGTCGTGTATCCCCATTCGCCGCTGAGAATGGGGATGTCACGCGTGTTTGACTGCGCAGTCTTGTATCGATCGATCATCGCGGCAAGCCGATCATAGTCTCGCCGTGCGGTTTCGGGGCCCTCGAATGAACCTCGGTAGGGGTGCACACTGACGCCGTCCACCAAGTCGAGATACCGGTTCTCAAAACAGGTCTGCAGAAATTCCCAGGGGAAACCCGAGGTGGCCGGCCCGACAATGCACGCGCCGGGATCGGCCTCTCGTATCGCCGGCACCACCACCTTGCACCAGGCCAGGTAATCCTCGACGTTGGGCTCAGGCTTCCAGAAATCGAGGTTCGGTTCGTTCCACAACTCCCAGATGATGGGTTTGCCGGCGAAGTGTGCGGCCAGCGCTGAGCAGAACCGCGCATACGCCGCCCGGCCTTCCTCGCTGCGGGGCGCCAGTCCATCGTCGTACAACGGGCTGCCGTAGTCGATGATGAACAGGATCCGGATTCCCCGCGCTTCCATGTCGGCAACAAGCCGGTCATAGTGGCTGAAATCGTATGCCCCCGGCGATTTCTCCGCCCCCGCCCGGGAAATGTCCATGCGGATGATGCCTGGCCCGCATTCCTCAAGCATGCGCAGGTCGTGCTCGTTGCCCGCGTAGAAATGGATATTGACGCCGACGCCCGAGGGTACAGGTTCGATCTCAAGAAGAGGATGGCGCGCGGGTCGGGGACCCTGCGCTTCGGCGGCCGGCGCCGCGATAACAACGAGCGCTGTTACGAAGCACGCCCTGGCGAGAATGGCATACCAGTGGATTTGTCGCATGACTTCCCATTTCTCCGATTACACCCCGGCTTCATCACGGCACGCAAACAGAGTATTCGTGCCTGCGTCCGATTCAGATGAGAGCCCCGGCCGCGCGCACGAACGGGGACGGCCCATCCCGGAGGAGCGCGCCAGGCGCGGCTGAAACAACAGCCAGAATACGATACATGTACTTCGGTTTACGAGTACGTGCCCGCACGGGCCGTTCAGAATACTGCGACTTCGATTCTTTTGCTGTCTTTGCCGTTCGGGTGAAACAGGACAAGATCTTTGGCGGTATTGGCGTTGAGGTCGCAGGGGCGCGCCTCGCCGAAGGGCGCAAACGGGAGAGTGACCCACGGCTTGTGGGAAATGAACCGCGAGGTTTCGCCCCGATGGATGACGATGTCGGAGTTTCCAGAACCGAACATCACGTCCATCCGCCCGTCGCCACTGAAATCGGCCATGGTATAGACGGGCACTTCGCGCTGCTCGGGGGCGTCGATCGTGATGGTCGTGCCGAAGTCGGGTTTGGCGTTGTAGCCGGTGCCGTTAAACAGAAAGACATCGACCTCTACGGCGATCTTCTTTCTTAAGAAGAGATTCAGGACCGTTTTAACGCCAAATGGCACCTTGATAAAGAGGACGTCGAGCTTTCCGTCGCCGTCAACGTCAATCAGATACGGTGCGGCAATGGCGCCATCTGCGTTGAACACCGCGCTGGGCGTTTCTGGATACGTGAATGGCGCAGATGCGATATATACATGCGTCATCGCGGTCACATTCACGGTGCCCTTGGACAGGCTGACTATGAGGTCGGGCAACCCGTTCCCATCAATGTCCTGCATCTGAACGGAGACGTCCCATTTCTCTTCGGAGTCCAGCGGGACACTATAGCGCTGCCGTTGGGTCCAGTTGTCGCCGTAGGCGAAGTCGGCGCGTTTTTTGTTTAAGAATGCGAGTCCCTTAAGGGTCTGGTTTTCGAGCGGGAATGCGTGCACGATGGGAAACTGGTGCTTAATCTGAATTGTCCCGTTGTCGCGGATGTCGCTTTCTGCCTCGCAGGGAATCAGGCAGCGCTGCTCCGTGGCGTTGCGAATGAGGTAACCCCCGTTGGTAGGAATCAGCCATTCATCGATGCCGTCACCGTCAAGATCCTGAGCCGCCCCATTCAGGAAACGTGGCTGCTTTGCGCCGCTGGGCAGCAGGGAACGAAACGCGGCCGTCTCAGATAACACGAACGCGCCCTCGCGAAACGCATAGACGCGCGCGCCATCGGCATCCGTCATGATGAGTTCGCGGGGCGCAGTGCCGTCGGTCTCTGCCAGGAAGAGCGCGCTGATGCCCGGATCCAGCGGAAGCACGAACGACGGCACAGACGGGTAGCCGCCATCGTCCCCACTCATGAACACCGACAGATTCTTGCGAAGCGGATCCGTCTCGGGATCGCAGCACAGCGCAAGGATGTCCGCGCCGCCGTTCAGATCCAAATCCTCGACGGCGATGTCCCATACCGGTTCCGTAGTCTCCAGCGTAAAGGTCTGAGGTTGCGCGACGCACTGTGTGGCCGCAAACAGCAATAATGCAAGCATGGCCTCTCCCAGATGATTGAGTATTGAGACACAGTATACCTGACGAGAATACGGCGGTGTCATTCATCACCCGGCCAACGGGGGAATTTTACACAGACAGCGCAGCCCGGCGCGGAGGAGGTGCCGCGGAGAAACGGCGCGCCTGCGTGGTGCTCTAAACCTCGACGCGGGGGAAGAATTGGCCGTGCAGCGCGTCAGTAAACAAGGCGAATTCCATGTTTTGGGCCAGTTCCGTTCCAAAACGCAGCGCCACGACCGAAATACCGTCGCCTTCCTCAGTCGCCCGAATGACTTCAGCAGAACCCACAAACACCTTGGGAAGGCACACACTGTCTTTGCAGATCTTGGTGGGAATGGCGATCGAAAGCCGCACTCCCGGCTCCACCTGGTGCCGTGTGCGGACCAGCGCACCCACCCGGGAGACATTCATCACATTGCCACGGCATACCAGCCGGCACTTCAGCTTGGAATCGTGTACCGCGATTTTGACCTGAAGCGGTGCGGCAAAGCGCCTCGCTACCCGCCGCTCCTGCCGAGGCTCATACGGGTCTTCCCATCGGTCATGTATGTCATATCGCGCCATCAACATGCCACTCCTTGCTTCAAAAGTGTCGTCTGCTACGCTCCTCCCGGTCTTTACGATGCGGGCATTCGCCTTTACACCCTTCTCCTGCACCTACTCTACCATTTATTAACACTTTTGTCTAGCAAAAATTGCGCTTTACGTATTTGTCATATTTTAAGGTCATCTCTGCATTCACTCGAGTGGGCGACTTTTCACAATATTCGCATATTCTGAAATTTTTAACGTAACTTGCATTGTCAGAGAGGCTTGAATCTGTCATTCCGGTGTGCAGAGGGCTTGTAACTGCCAATCGGGCGTGATTTTCGTCAACTAAACATCGTCAACATTCGACAGCTCGTCGTAGAAGGCGCGGAACGTGTCGCCGTGAGCCCCGTCCATGAACGCCATTGCGGCACGAGGGTGTTTGTTGAGGAGACCGGTTACGGCGTAGGGTATCTCATATCCCCATTTCAAATTCTGCTTCAACGGGAGAAAATACGTCTGAATCAGGTCGAGAACGGGTCGTACATCAAACCGCGGATTCTTCAGAAAGCCCAGGATCAGCTCCAGAGGGCAGTTGCCGGCGGCGCGGCCGATGCCATAGATCGAGCCATCCAGGAACGTGATCCCCTTTTCCGCCGCTTCCACGGTGTTTGCAAAGGCCAGCTGCTGATTGTTGTGGCAATGGATGCCGATTTGCTTCCCGGGCAGGCGGGTGAGGTATTTGTGCGCCATGTATTCAATTTGGCGCGGCTCGAGATACCCGAAACTGTCCACCAGGTAGACCATGTCAAACGGGGTGTCACGCAGCTGATCAAGCGCCCTGTCCAAATCCGGTTCCAGCGCATGGGATATCGCCATGATATTGATCGAGACTTCATACCCGTTTTCTTTGCAGTGATTTCCAAGCTCGATCGCTTTGACGATGTCCTTCACGTATGTCGCGACACGGTACAGGCGGATTATCGACTGGTCGCGGGGCACGATGTCGTTGTAGTCTGTCCGGCCAACGTCGGCCATCACCGCGACCTTGGTTCTGCATTCGAAAGCCACCTCGCGCAGGTCGGCTTCGTCGCAAAATCGCCACGGCCCGAACGCGTCTTTTGAGAACTGGTTTTTATCGGCACGATAGCCCAATTCGACGTAATCGATGCCCGCCTCGGCCAGGCCGGCAAATACGCTCTTGACCATCTCCTTGTCAAAGCGCCAGCCATTCATCAGCCCGCCATCGCGAATGGTGCAATCCAGTACCCGGATCTCTGGCCTGTACATCACGCTTCTCCCTGTCAATGTCAAAGGAATGTACCAGCGTACCGAAAGCATTCCGATGGATCAATTTCCCGGTAGTGCAGCAGTGAGCCTCCATCGGCTGTGCGCGCTGGCCGTTGGGTGCTCCGCGCAGTCGATCCAGCGCGGCAATCCAGGTAGAATCCAGCTTGCGCCAGCGGGTGTAATGCAGCAAGCGCACCCGCCGTAAAGGCGCGCATCAACTGTAGTGCAGACCGCTTCTGGAGGTTGGGCCGCATGGGCCCGGGCGCATAGAACCACCCATCGAGGTACGCATGACTGAACTTTTTTTTGAGTCGTATGAAATCCCGGCGGCGGATTTGGGCGGCGAAAATCCACTGCCCGTCTTCAGAGGGAACTCGGACGATCTCGAGATCAGGCTCGCCGACAACGTCTCCGCGGAAGAGCGCCGCCACATCGGGCGCGCCCTGGCGAGCCGTGTGCTCCCCTACGGCATGCAGGATGAATACACCCGGGCGCGCCGGCCTCGGGTGTTCCAGACGCTTATCCTCGAGAACGAATGCCTTCGAGCGCGCTTTTCTCCGGAGCTGGGCGGGCGCCTGCTGTCGCTGTTCGATAAGACCGACGGCCGCGAACTGCTCGAGCGCAACCCGGTATTTCAGCCGTGCAATGTCGCGATTCGAAATGCCTGGATCAGCGGCGGGGTGGAATGGAATACCTCGCACCTCGGGCATTACTTCCTGACGGTGTCGCCGGTCTATGCCGCGCGCATCCGGGGTGTGCACGGTGAGCCGGCGCTGCGGCTGTATGAATGGGACCGGCTTCATTGCTTTCCCTGGCAGATCGACTTCTTTCTTCCAGAAGGCTCCCGTTTTCTATTCGCGCGCCCCAGGATCATCAATCCGCACGCATACACGCTGCCGATGTACTGGTGGTCCAATATCGCTGTGCCCGAGCATCCGGAGCGGCGCACGCTGGTGCCGGCCGCGGACGCCCTGTCGCATCCCCCCGGCACGGGCGTTCTGACCGTCATGCCCATGCCCCGTCCGGCGGGTTATGACATAACCTATCCCACCAATGCCCCAGGCGCTGGCGAAGCCTTCTTTCGGATCCCGGCGGAACAGCGCAAATGGGTCGCGCAGGTGGATCGGGAGGGGAAAGGGCTGGTTCATGCCTCCACCAGCCGCCTGATGGGGCGAAAGATGTTTTTCTGGGGCATGAATCCGGGCGGCCGGCGCTGGCAGGAGCAACTCTCCGCAGACGGGCACGCCTACATTGAGCTGCAGGGCGGGCTCGCCCGCACCCAGCTCGAAACGGTACCCATGCCCGGCGGCGAGCAGTGGTCGTGGACCGAGGCCTACGGGCTGCTTTCTGTTGCGCCTGAAATTGCCCACGGCGAGGATTGGGAGCAGGCCTGGCGTGCGGCTGATGCTGCCCTGGAACAGGTGTTGCCCCGCGAGGAACTCGACGCCCTTCACGCACGTTGTGAGTCCTGCGCGAGTGCCGCGCCGGAACAAGTACTGGCCCGTGGCGCAGGCTGGGGTGCGCTCGAGCTCCGCCGCGCAGCCCAGATCGGGCAGCAGCCCGGCATTCCTCCAGAATTGCCATTTCCAGATGCGGCGATCGGCCCCGACGAAGAAATGTGGCTCTCGCTGCTCGAGCGCGGGGCGCTGACGGCTCGCGAGCCCGGCCAGGGGCCCGGCGCCTACATGATTCAGCCGGAATGGCGGACCATCCTGGAGGCCAGCGTGCGAAACAGCGGAGGCGGGGACTGGCTGTCCTGCCTGCATCTCGGCGTCATGCGCATGGAAGCGCGTGAAAGCGGCGGCGCCCGTGAGGCCTGGGAACAAAGCATCGCCCACACTCCCACCGCGTGGGCGTACCGCAATCTGTCCGTTCTGGCCGAGCGCGGCGGCAACATGGAACAGGCGCTTGACCTGCTCAAGCAGGCCTGGGACGCCGGCCCG
>DAOSJS010000043.1:0-18405 GCA_035367355.1 Candidatus Hydrogenedentota bacterium | reverse complement strand
CGTCCAGACCTTTTCCGCCCCCCGAATCGCCACGAAAAACACCCACGGAACCGGGTGCACCTACTCGGCGGCCATTGCCGCGTATCTGGCGAGGGGCTGCGCGACCAGCGAGGCCGTGCAGCGCGCAAAACAGTATCTCACCGGCGCCATCCAGCACAGCTTTCCGCTCGGAGCGGGCCACGGCCCACTCAACCATTTCTGGCGCACGGGCGCATAAATCTGCCGGATACCTGGTTCCCTCAGGGCCGCAGGCGGCGAATCAGGAAGGCGCCGGCGCAGCCGGTGCGGGCCTGGGAAGCCCCGCGGCCGCCAGGCGAAATGCCAGGCGCAACAGACGGTTGCTCCAGCCAAACAAGCGCGTGAGACAGATGGTCGCGCGAACGCTCCGCCGGCTAATCTTGACGTCGGCGCCCGAAGTGAAATCGCGCCGCCGGTTGATGTTCCGCAGCGTCAGCACCGCCATGCCGATCGCCCAGAGGCAGAACGCGCGGATACCCGGCTCGGATTTCGGAATCAACAGGGTGTAGTCAAGCGCCACTTCCAGATGCCGGCGGGCGACGCCGATCAGATGGCTCAGCGCTTCCTGAAACGCCGGATTGCCCGGTGCCGTTTCAAGATGGCGCAAATCAAACCCCGCACGCTCAAACGTCGCCTGGGGGAGCCAGCATACGTGCCGCTGCCTGTCTTCCCAGATGTCTTTGAGGATATTGGTCATCTGGAGTCCCTGGCCGAAGGATACCGCGCGGCTTTCGAGCTCGTTCCGGCGGGCCGCAACTGCTTCGGAATGCGCACAGAACAGGTGCGTCAGCATCTCGCCCACCACGCCGGCGACATGGTAGCAATACGCGTCAAGATGCGCCTCATCGCGCAGGCCGTCCGTGAACTGCCCTTCCTGGAACTCCTCCATGCCGTCGGACATGATCCGGATACACCGCTGCAGCGCACGCTGCTCGTCCGCGCTGAAGCTGTGTGTGATGCGCAGCACGCACTCGGTGTTCCGCACCAGGTCGCGTTCCGCATCGAGCGTGCCGCCGTCAAGCTTCGGGGCCAGGTCCTGACCGAATTCCGCCCCCGAGCCGCGCTCATCGAGCGCCTGCACGAACCAGTCGTAGTAGCGACGCTTCTCCGCAATGGACAGGCTCTCGGAATCTTCAATCGTATCGGCGATCCGGCACAGCAGGTACGCATTGCCCACCACCCGGCGGAGCGCGGGCGGCAGTTGCGGGATCGTCAGCGCAAAGGTCCGTGACACGCCCTGCAGAATGCGGTCCTGGTAGGCAAAGGCGTCCGCCAGTCCACTCATGCTTCCAGCATCAAACTCTGCACCATTCACCGCGTGTCGTGGTCCTTGTGACATGCGCCGCCGCACGTTCGAGAATTCATCCTGATTCGCCGGGCCATCGCGCCCGCAGGGGCCTTTTACCCCCACCGCACCCCGTGAGCACGATCCCAGAGCCACCGGCACTGCACGGCCAGCCGTTCCATCCAGGACTGCGCCGAATACCCCGCCACCACGCCCTTGGATTGAAGCGCCTGGTACGATACCGTCGCCACATGCTTCACGCCCACCGCGTAATAGAGAGCCACCTGCTCATAGGGCGACAGATTGCGGTGCTTTTGGTAATGCTTGAGCATGATGTCCGTGCGTTTGCCCAGCCGTTCCGGCCGCATCGTCGTGCGAACGCACAGGTTTGAAATGCCATACGCCAGGTCTTCGAGAAAACAGCCGTCTCCGGCAAATTCCAGGTCTACGATGGCCTGCAGGCGCCCGTCCTTGAAGATCAGATTGCCCCCATGCCAGTCGCCATGGATCAGCCCGGTTTCAAACTGGTTGCGCGCCTCATAACTCAGCTCCTGAGAGGCGTCGCGCAGAAACAGGGCAATTTGATTGCACTCGTCCATCACCTTGGCTTCGTTGCCGCCCTCTTTGGCCATTTCGAAAAACTGGGCAAACAAGGTGCGCGGCACTTCGCTGAACCGCCACATCCGAACATCCCGTTCGGGACGGGGAAAATCGCGGCAGACATCGTGCAGCTGCCCCAAAGCATGCGCCGAGATCGCCAAAGTCTCGCTGGTCACCTCCATGGGAGTTCCATCGACAAACTCCTGGAGCTCCAGTGCCCAGTTGTCGCCTTCCACAATCTTCCTGCCGGTCTTCGCGGGCAGAATGCGCGCCACGGGCAAGGCATTTTCATCCAGGTGCTGAGAAAGCCGGTGCTGGAAACGAAGCGCATCCAGCACGTACGGGTCGCGCTGGTACGTCTTGATGAGAAACTTACCCGCCCCCGTCATCACGATCAGTTTGCGGTGCCGGCGCTGGTGGGCCATAGGTACCGGCACCGGCATGTCGACAAAGCCCACGTCATAAAATTCGCGTATGACGCGGGCCAGCGCCTCCTGCCCCTGCAGGGCCGGCTGCTGTCTTTCTACCTGATCGGATGTGTTCACGGAAGCGCGATGACCTTTTCGGATTGGACGTTTTTCAGAAGCTCCTCCTTCTTGAAAAGCGTCTCCTTGAATTTCAGCTGGCTGTACAGTTCACGGCCCTGATCCATGTAGTGCGGGGATGCGGGATCGTTGCTGTTGCCCCAGGGCACTACGCTGAACGATTTGACCCCGTCCGGCCGCATGAACATGAGCATCATGGCCACCGACCCCTTCCGCGCGACAAACTTGCCGGGCATCTCCTTGCTTTCGGCATAACCCACGTCGCGCAGGGTCTCCGTCTTGTTGCTCTTGTTTGGCCCGCCGCCGAAATCGACCCCGCCGCACCCCACGAAGGTATCGCCCCGGCCCAGCAGATGAATGTCGCCCCACATCGGATCAACGGTGCCGTACATCGCCTTCATATCGGTCACGGTCTTCATAAACAGATCCGCCAATTTGACCTGGTCTGCGGGCGAAGGCTCCTCGCCCCGGGCAATGGTTTCGACATCCACCGCGTTTTCGCAGAGAAGCCGCCAGGCTTTCATGATGGGCGCCCCCTTGCTTTCGGGGCGGACATAGCCATTCCACGACAGCGCGGAATCCAGCGCGGCCTGGAAATCGGCGTCGGCAAGATATTCCTGGCCCGCCGCGGCTACGGCCGCCTTAAGCGCCTTTTGCCACGGTTCGGCGAGCAGATCGTACACATTCATCGCGATCGCGATCGCATCCTCCTCGGTAACCGAGTCATCCGCACCCAGCAACTGCAGGGCCCGCCTTCCGCGCATGTTCATCAAATCCCACGACACATTGAAAATATAGTCCGGGTATTTATCGGGCGTCATCGGCGAATCCGGAAACATCAGAGTCGGGCTGATATTGCAGTTCTGCATGTAGCCCGAAGGCGGATTTTTGATCTGCACCAGATCGGCAATGCCGGTGATGCCCAGCCACTTTGTGGCCGACGTGTAGCCGGGCACCGGCGCCGACCAATCATACCCTTCAGGGCGGATCGGCGTGCGGCCCGTCCGCACATACTGAATATTGCCCTGGGTGTCCGCGAACAGCAGGTTCTGCGCCATGAATTCGTTCATGGCCAGTGCCTCATAGAACTCGTCGCAGCTGTTCGCCGTCGACATCCGGTACACCTGCTCCAAAAGCCCCACGGAGTCCATGTACGGGGTAGCGCCCGCATACGCGACGCCGTTGTCCGGCCCCTCCACGCACGGGCCCCATTCCGTGTAGACGGCAGTACGCTGGAACGGCTCGCCATCCTTGACGTCGAATTCAATCACCCTGGTTTCGGCGTCTTTCCAGACCCCATCGAGCTCGTACTGCAGCGGGTTGTCCGGGTTGATCTTCAGCTCATAGACATCGGACGTGTCTGGCCCTCCTGTCGTGCAGGCCCAGCCCAGATGGGCTGTGTGACCCAGGCCCATCATCGGGGCGCCCACGACAAAATGACCGTTGATGTCGACTTCTTCGGCCTTCAGCCGCGCTTCGTAAAACACCTGTATTCCGCGCCACGTCAGATGCGGATCCGTCAGGAGAATGGCGCAGTGATCGGCGGTGCGGCTCGGCGCGATCGCCCACCCATTCGAACCCCGGCCCGGATCCTCCTTGCGGTTCTTGAGATCGCCATACACCGTCCCGAGCGGCCATTGCAGAATCATGGCGCGCCCGATCGCAATGCAATGCCAGGGTTCAAACTCAAACGCGTAGTCCGGCGTACGTTCCGGGTGGTCCGCCACATAGGCATTGATCCCCGCCGCAAACGCATCGCAAATCAAGCGGACGCGGTCCGGGCTTTCCGTGTACGCGCGCTGCGATACTTCCGGATTCCGGAACAGCCGATGGATGTAATCATCCTCAATGTGCCCTTTACCGAAGATCTCCGACATGCGCCCGAGGGCCGTGCGGGCATTCTGGAAAATGTCCTCCAGCCGGTCCTCCGCCTCGGCATACCCAAAGGCATACATGGCCGCTTCAAGTGAATCCGAGTAGATGTGCGGTATGCCCCATTTGGTGCGGTAGACTGTGGCCTGCGCGGCGGCCGGCGCCTCCCCCGGTGCGGAGTCATCCGGTCCCGCGACTTCCTCGGGCGGGAGGGCCGTCGCCGGCAAGTGTTCCGGCGCCGCCTGGGTCACAGGTTGCTGCGGTTCCCGGCAACCAGCCGCAATCACAGCCACAAGCATCAGAACCAGGCCCAGCCGCGAATACATCGTTCTCATCACCGCGCTCCCATCCGTTCGTCTCGTTATCCACCCCGTGGACCGGCAGCCACCAGCCCAATACCCCAGGGCCTGTTCAGGCGCCGCGCGCCCGGGCCAGGCAGGCTCGCAGATACCGGATATCCTCTTCCGCTGCGACGTGCGGGTCGCCCGCGCCGCTCCCGCGGCAACTGTTCCGGGCCACCCGCCCGTAATGCGCGCTCTCGGGTTCCCCGGCTTCCCCACGGCGCAATCGATTACGCGGTCATACTACCGTTTGCATGACGATACGTCAAAGTCCCGGAGTAAGCCGGGCCTGAATCGCGCCCGCTGTGTTATGCTGTCGGCCCATGACACATATACACCGTTTTTTCGTCGAAGCGGGCGATGTGCAGGGCGATGTAGCCATCGTGGCCGGCCCCGAAGCCCATCACGCGCTGCACGTCGTGCGCGTGCAGCACGGGCAGCCGGTGTGCCTGTTCGACGGCCTGGGGAGAGAACTCCAGGGACTCGTGCGAGAGGCCTCCCGCCACGATGTGACGATTGATATTACAGATGAGCGCACCGTCCAGCCTGAAATCCGGACCGTGACCCTGCTGCAAGCCTCACTTCGGCGCGACAAAGCCGTCGAGGAGCTCATTCGCCGCTGCACGGAAGTCGGCGTCCACCGTTTTGTGTTCTTTCCCGCGGAGCGCTCCGAACATCCGCCCAGAATCAGCGAGAAATGGCGCCGGTGGGCTATCGAATCGTGTAAACAGTGCGGACGCCTCTGGCTGCCGGAATTTTCGCTCGCGCCCGGGCTCGAGGCCGCACTCGCGGGTACCTGGTCCGCGCTGCTTATTGCTACTGCCGACGAGGCGCCCGTCCCACTGCGCTCGGCCGTCCAGGGAGACTGCGTGGCCCTCATTGTCGGGCCCGAAGGCGATTTCACCCCCGCGGAACGCAGCCTCGCGCTCGCCTGCCAGGCGCACCCCATCTCGCTCGGCGCCGCTACCTTCCGCGCAGAGGTTGCCGCTACCCTTGCCGCGGCGCTCATCCGCTACGAATTCGGTGCGCTCGGTCCCTGACCCGCCACCGTCCGAAAACCCTCGCCGCGTTGTGGCATCCCATCCACAGTGCTCTCTCTGGATTCGTGGAGTTCAGTTGTACCGGCGGCGCCGCTTGCGGTACTGTCTACGTAAGATCAAAAACAGGGAGAGTCCGGATGGCTGAAGAGACGATTTTTGGAAAGATCCTCAGCGGAGAGATCCCCTCGCAAGAGGTGTACTCCGACGAAGAATTTTATGCGTTTCGCGATGTGAACCCCGCCGCACCAGTGCACATTCTGATCATTCCGCGCAAACCCATCCCGAAAGTGACCCACCTCACGGAGGCCGATGCCGCCCTCATGGGGCGCATGTTTATCGCCGCCAACAAGATTGCCGAGCAGGAAGGCCTCGCGGAAAACGGCTTTCGCTATGTCATCAATTGCGGTGAATGGGGCGGCCAGACGGTCTTTCACCTCCACCTGCACATCCTGGGCGGGCGGGCCATGACCTGGCCCCCCGGGTGATCGGAGACAGACGCATGCGCATCGACGCCCACACCCGCCTCTGCGCCGTGATCGGGAATCCAGTCGGACATTCCCTTTCGCCGCTCCTGCACAATGCGGCGTTCCGGGCAGCGGGTCTGAATTACATCTACGCGGCGTTCCGAGTCGAAGATGTCGCCGCCTGCCTCGCGGGCATGCGGGCGATGCACGGTTTCCGCGGCATGAGCGTCACCATCCCGCACAAACTGGCTGTCATGTCCTGCCTGGATGAAATCGATCCCATGGCCCGCCGCGTCGGCAGCGTCAACACCATTACCAACGAGAACGGCCGCCTGACGGGCTCGACGACCGATGGCCCGGGCACCTTGCGCGCGTTTCAGGAGGCCGGCATCTCGCTCGACGGAAAGCGCGTGCTCTTCATCGGAGCAGGCGGGGCCGTGCGCGCCGTGGCCTTCGCCGTGGCCGAGCTCACCCGCGCCGAAGCCATCACCGTGATCGGGCGCAACGCCGAACGCGTCCGGGCCCTCACCGAGGACGTGGCCGCGCAAACCGGCAGGCCAATTGAGGCCGCCGGCTTACCGGCAGGGCTTGCAGGCGCCGTGGCCGAAAGCGATGTGCTGATCCAGGGCACGCCCGTAGGGATGCATCCCAACCCGGGCCAGTCGCCTGTCCCCCGGGAATGGCTGCAGCCCCGCCATATCTGTTTTGACATGGTCTACCGGCCCAACAAAACGCAGTTTATCCTCGACGCCGAAGCCGCCGGCTGTACGACCCTTCTCGGCATTGAAATGCTGCTCAACCAGGCTGCTTTGCAGTTTGAATTGTGGACCGGCGCCCCTGCGCCGCTCGAGGCCATGCGCAACGCCGCCCGCGCGGCCTTCAACGAACCGCCGTGACCGCACGGCCCGCGCCTGCCGTGGCCCGCTCACGCCTGCATGCCCGCCTGGCGCGCGCCGTGCAAAGAGGGGCCGCCGCAACAAAAGGATATGCCGCTATGAAATCTCCATGGACTCTGCGCTTCATTCCATTCGCTTTGGCCGCCCTGCTGCTCGCGGGCAACTCAGCGAATGCGGAATTCCCGCCTTTGCCGGAGGGCGCGTTCAGCGTCGTCGCCTTGCCCGACACCCAGGCCTATTCCGCGAAGGCGCCGGAAGTATTCGCCGCAGAAATGCAGTGGATTCTCGACAACATCGAAAGTGAAAGCATCGTCTTTGTCACCCATCTCGGCGACATCGTCGACAACAACAACATCCCCGAACAATGGGCCGTGGCCAGCCAGAGCCTCGCGATGCTGCATGGCAAAATCCCGTACGGTCTCGGCGTGGGCAACCACGACATGAAGGGCAGCACCGGCGACAGCAGTAATTTCCAGGCGGCCTTCCCGGCCTCGCTTTTCCTCGATTTTGACTGGTACGGCGGCCAGTACCGCAACAACGCCAACAGCTGGCAGACCTTCTCCGCGGCAGGCATGGATTTTCTCATCGTCCATCTCGAATGCAACGCGCCCGACGACGTGCTGGCCTGGGCCGATGGCGTCATCGCCGCGCACCCGGACCGCCGCCTCATTATCACCACGCACATGTATCTGGGCCCGCGCGAAAAGCCGGTCGATAAGAACGATTTCTTTGACGCCCCCAAGGGCCGGATGAAGTGGAAGAAATGCCACGGTGACGCCGGGAACACCCCGCAGCAAATGTGGGACAAATGCTTCTCCCGGCACCCCAACCTAATCATGGTCCTCGCGGGCGACCAGAGCCGCACTCAAGCGTATTATCAGACCGCGATCGGCGTGCACGGCAACGTCGTCCATGAACTCATGTCGGATTACCGCGACGGCTATTTCCGCGTGTATCGCTTCCTGCCGGACGAGAATCGCGTCGAGGTCTTCACCTACAGTCCCGTCCTGAAAAAACTCTGCGATGGTACCACGATCGTTCCAGATCCGGACCGGCACCAGTTCTCGTTTTTCTATGCCGAAGAACCCGCGCTGGCCGAAGCGGCCCCGGACAAGTAGAAGTCAAGCCGTTGGCTGGATGAAGACCCTGGACACGGCGGCGGCGCCGCGGCAGGCACACCGTGCTGAACGCCTGTAGCGGCGCTGGCGCTCCAGCCTCCTCCAGTCTCCTGCCAAGCACCCTGCGTCCGTCCTCCGGCGCCCTGCCAGACTACCCCGTCAGCTGAGCCCAGACACAAAAAACCGGCCCCCGCGGTTAAATGCCCGCGGGGGCCGGAAGTCGTCATGACCGTTTATCCGGCCGTGAGACGCGCATTAGAACTGGATGCGGGTCTCGAGGTACAGATAATCGGCGTCGTCGTCGCTGGTGCCACCGCTGAAGCCAAGGCCGTTGAACAGAACGTACGTGCCATCGGTAGCGCCATCGTCAACAAACAGGTGCGCCCACCCGGCTTCGAACACCAGGTCTTCGCTGTAGTGGTAGGTCGCTTTCAGCTCCGTCTCGATACCCAGGTCGCGGTCGTTCTGCATCGTCCAGAAGCTGAAGAACGGGGCGATCGGGATCCGCCAGCCGCCCAGCGTGATGTGCGCCGGCGCATCGAATTCCTCGAGCGCACGGAAGTACTTCACGATCAGGGCCAGCTCGATGCTCTCGGTCGGCATGGCCTGCACACCACCGCGCACGGTCCACATGTTGGACAGCGTGGTGTTATCCAGGAACTGGCTGTATTCCCAGTTCGAGAACAGGCGGTTGAAGCTCACACTGGCTCGCGGAGAGCTGAAGGGGCTGATCCATTCCCACCAGCTGATGTCGCGCTTGTCTTGGCCTTCGAAGTACGCGCCGCCGACCCAGACACGCGGCTGCCACGCCATGTCAAACGTGTAACCGACTTCGAGGTTGCCTGCCCACGCACTGAAATCAGCGCTGTCATCACCGTAAATGTACGGACGGAACAGATAACCGACCTGGTCGGCTTCGCCAAACTGATAGGCGAACTCGGCTTCGAAATCAAACGCGCCAATGGTGCCAGCTCCGCGGAGGCCAACGGTGTGCAGATTGGTCGGATCGTAGTCATCGATCCCGAAGATGTCTTCCCACCACTCACCAAACCAGGTGAGGTCGGTGTCGCTCAGACGGCGGGCATCGCGCAGCCACAGCCAGTAGGCATCGATCACGATGTCTTCCAGGCCCAGGTAGCTGGCATACACGCCATACAGCCAGATATCTTCGTCTTCTTCAAACGCACCGCCTTCAAACAGCTGCGCCATGAACGCATCCACCGAGAACATGTCGGTCGCGTAGGTCAGGCGAACTGCGTCAAAGGAAAGACCGGTGAAGCCGGAAGAAGTGTCATTCACACCGACCAGCCACTCGCTGCCGAAGCTGAGCTCCTGGCGGCCAACACGAAGCCGAAGCGGCAGACCGAACATCTCGTTCGCCTCGATGTAGGCCTGGTAGATCTCAACGTCGTCACCGGTCCACGCGCGGCTGTCCGCACCGGTGATGTAGTCGGAACGAAAATCTTCGCCCCAGATGTCGTACGAATCGAGCTCGATGAACGCAGCAACTTCATTCGAGAAGTCCGCTTTCACGTTCAGGCGAGTGCGCTGTTCGACATAACCGAGCGAGTTTTCTTTGTCGTCCCAACCAATCGCGCCGCGAACACCGTCCCAATTGTAATTCGAGCCGGTGCCGATCGAGCGGCCGCTGAGAAGCCCAGCCGGCCAATGCAGGTTCGAACGGTTGATGTTCGTCTGAGTGTTCGTATAGTAGTTGCCGCGAATGCGGACCTGTCCACCAACAATCACATTCTGCAGTTCGGCGAGCGCCGGCGTTGCCGCAAGCACTACCACCGCTGCAAGTACAAGAAACATGCTTTTACGCATCGTGCGTGTTCTCCCTAAGATGTATACATACCAGCCCTCGCGCAGGTTTCATAACCCTGTGCGCGGGTTCTGACGTTTCTCCCTGAATCTATCGAACACATCGATGCTTGACGACCCCGGAGCAGTCTCTTAGACTTCTGCATCCCTCCTTTCGGCTCCAGAATGAGGTCATCAATGATGGTGTTGTCATGCCGCTCAAGGCATTTTGTCAAGTTAGGGGACGGCCACACGTGCCTGGCACGAAAACCTCTGCAACCGTTACTCCCCAGTAATCGTTGACAAGTTTAGCACACTTCCCACTCAACGTCAACTACTTCTATTGACAACTTGGGCCGGGATTTTATTCATTATGCCCGGCACATGGCAGATTTTACTTGCCAGAGGGCGCACATTTCACGCGAAAATCGAGTAAAAAGAGTTTTACGAGAATAAAATACGGTGTATACAATATATCCGATCTCGCCGGTGTCTTGCCTCACCCAACGCTCCCCGCCGGAGCACGCGGCAGGGCACAGACTGCTGGCTCCGCCACGTTCGGAATCACCCTTGACTCAGCGCTTACTCTGCCCCTGCGCTGGCCTTCCGCGCCAACTCGCGCAGGTAGTCCCACGAATAGATGCCGGTCGTGTGGCCGTCGGACCACTCAAACGAGATGGCGTAATTGCCGAGGTAATTGACCCTGGAAAACCGGATTTTATCCGGAATGCTGGCGGGATCGAGCAGTTTTTCGCCCGTGTACTCGTCCACGCAGACCGCACACGGACACGCCGCGCGCAACATCCGGTTGGGCACTTCCGCCACAAATCCATCCGGCCACGTGAATTCCACCATGTACTCCCGTTCGACCACATCCGGCAGCTCTTCCTTGCCCGCGCGGCTCTTGCCAACCGCGCGATGGACGTTCTCCGCCAGCTGCGCCATGACCTCCAGGTCCGCCCCCGCGTCCGGCGACGACAGATCCGACACGCCGGGCATGATCGGCAGCTCGGCCAATGTCTGCAGGCCGAACCGTTCCTGAAGCATCCCCTGGTTGCGTCCAAACGGGTAATGCACCTTGCCGCATCCGTCGCAGGTGAACGAGCACATGTTCTCGACAACGCCAAGCACGGGCACATTCACCTTCTCAAACATGAGAATGCCTTTGGCGACGTCGACCAGCGACAGGGCCTGCGGCGTGCTTACGATCACCGCGCCATCGAGCGCCGCCTGCTGTACAATCGTCAATTGCACGTCGCCCGTTCCCGGCGGCATGTCAATGATCAGGTAATCGAGCTTGCCCCAGTCCGTCTGCAGCAGAATCTGGGCTGTGTAGTTGGATACCATCGGCCCGCGCATCACCGCGGGTGATTCGCCCAGAACAAAACCCAGCGACATCACCTTCAGCCCATGGATATTCAGCGGCACGATCTTGTTGTCGTGGCCAAACACCTGCGGCCGGTGCTTGTTGAACAGCGTCGGAAACGACGGCCCGTAGATGTCGGTATCCAGCAGGCCAACGGCGAGCCCTTCCCGGGCCATGGCCATGGCCAGGTGCGAGGCGACAGTCGATTTCCCCACCCCGCCCTTGCATGCGGAAACCGCGATCACCGTTTCGATGTTTTTCAGGTTTTCAGTCATGCCCGGCGCACCCTGCCCCTGAAGCCGGCGCGGCGCCTGCGCGCTCAGCGTCACATCCACGCTGGTAACGCCCGGCAGCTCGATCACGGCCTTTTTGCACGACTCGAGAAAATGGCTCTTCATGGGACAGGCCGGTGTCGTCAATTCGAGAGTAAAACTGACGTGCCCTCCCTCGATTTTCAGGTTTTTGATGAACCCGCAAGACACAATGTCGCGCCCCAGGTCCGGATCCATGATATGGCGCATCGAATCAAGTACTTCGTGTTCGCTCGGCATAGAAATCTCCTCGGCGCGATACCGCGCGTGGCAAAAACAGACGTAGACGGACATCCCGCGAGCCCGGGATCGGCGGCGACGTTCTCTGGCTCCTTCAAGCGCCGCAGACAGCCGCGGCGCCGGGGTCTGCGGCTCGAGCCTGCCCGGATCGGCCAGGTACGGCTGGTTCACTCGACACGCTTCAGCCAAAGCGGCCTGGCGCAACACGGCCCTGAATTCGTGTAAGAACCGGGCCAGGCCGGAATCATACCCGCACTCGAGGGAGTGAGCCAAATCTGCGGCCGGCAGCCATTTCTGTAGCAACGTCATTCAGCCGGCATGAAATTCCAGAGCGGCGCTCAAACCATCTCCGGAGCTTCGGTTGAATCCGCGGTGACGGCGGGTTCCAGATGAAATTCCCGTATGACTTCTTCGATGGTCATCGCGAAGATGCCCCCTCCGGGTTCGTACAAGCGTTCGAGCAGGCGCTTCATGGTCTCGTCGTCACGCAGGGCCGAGGGATCGCGCCCGTGTTCGCGCACCGCGCGCAGCACGGCCCCAACGGTGATCTTGTCGATGGATCGGGCGGGCTGGTAACGGACAGGCTCCGAATTGACCTGCCGGAGCAGGCCTGCCTCTTCGAGTTCGTCGAGCCCGTCGTTCAGCAGCCGCACGGGGACATTCCATTCGGCTGCACATTCGGCCGCAGACAGCGGAGGCAGGCCCTGGTCGAACCGGCGGCTGACCTCGATAACCGAGCGCAGGCAGAGGGCCTCTTTGTAGGCATGGCTCGCGTGCTCGGCGAGGCGTTCGAGGGCAAAGGTCTTCTCGTACTGGTAGGCAAACGTGATCTGGGCGCCAAACAGGATGATCAGCCAGCAGGTGTAGATCCACACCAGCAGCAGCGGAATCAGCGCAAAACTGCCGTAAAAGAAGTTGGCCCGCGCGACGCCCCATTGAAAATGCAGAAAGGCCTTGGCGGTGAAGATCCAGATCGTGCCCGCGACGATGCCGCCCAGCAGCGCGTACCGGGCCGGTACCCGGGTATTGGGAACGACACGGTAGACCGTGGCCAGGGCCAGCCAGAGCACCAGGTACCGCGCGACGCTGAGAAGCAGGCGCAGGGAGCCCCAGGCCAGGTTTTCCGTTTCCAGCGCCGTGGTCAGGCCCACCACAAAGGCCACCACAAACGGAAGAAACAGCACGATGAGCATGTAATCCGTGAAAACGCGAAACCACGAGCGGTTGCGTTTGGTGCCCCAGATCGCGTTAAACGCCGATTCAATTCCGTTCATCAGGCCGAATACCGAGAAAAAGACGAACACGATCCCCAGAAACGTGCCCATGGCCGTGCTTTTCCCGCTTTCTTCGACCATCTCGAGGATGACTTTGAGCGGGCTTTCCGCAGCCAGCTGGTCTTGTCCATCCTCCGGCGGCGGCACGCCTTCCAGCAGCCAGCCGAGGGCTGACTCCAGGAGTTCGCGGTTGCGCCGGGCGCGCTCGTCGGGATCGCTGGAAACAGCCCTGGGCGTTCGCATGGTTTCGGCGTGTTCCCGCGGCTCCTGCGGGGGCGAAGGTGGGATTGCATCCCGTACCGCTCCCATGCGTTCGGCGTAGCGGTGGATGCTGTTTTCGAGCACGTCGGTGAGGCTCTGCGCCAGATCGAAGGTCTGCATGATGAAAAAGGCGAACGCCAGAAACGGCACGATCGCGAGGATCGTGGCAAACGCAAGCGACGAAGTCCGCAGCCAGAGGACGTCGCTCATCAACCCCCGAAACAGCAGGATGGCCACGCGGATCTGTTTGATGAGGAATCCGCTGGGTACCTGTTCGCCGGGTTTGCCAATACGCCAGACATCATAGGTTACAAACCGGCGGCCGCGCTGCAGGGCTTCAACAAATCTTCTGAATAGCTCAGCCATGCCTCCATGCTACAGCCTGGCATCTTCCCGCGCAACCAACAGCTTACGGCCCTATGATGACCTTCGTGCCCACGGGACACCACTGAAAGACAGCCTCAGCGTCCGCCGGCCGCATCCGGATGCATCCGCGACTCATGTTCGCGCCGATGGAATGCGGCTCATTGGTGGGATGAATGCCATACGGAGTAACCCGGCCGTCTCTCTCGAGCCCCAGCCAATGACGGCCAAGGGGATTCTCAGGATCGCCCGCTTTTACGATTCGGCCCCGATCCGACCAGTCGGGATCGGTCACTTTGTTGGCGATGAGAAATTCCCCCTCTGGCGTTGCATTGTTGCGCCCCAGACCGACCGGAAACCGGGCCAGCAGGGCGTCGCCACTCTGGATGCTCAGGATATGGTCGCGTTTGGCGACATGAATCACTACCGAATCCGGGGGATACTCGGCCGGAGATGCTGCCCGGACCGCGAGGGCCTCCGAACCCGCCGGACTGGCATCAGGGCCGCGTGCCGCCGTGTCTGCGGGGGACAACTCAGGCCTCCCGTCCGCCGAAACGGCCTCCTCGACGTTCGCGGCGCCTGGGGAAGAAAATGGAGGGATATCCCCGGACGAGTGTGAACCGGTGGCCGTCCTCTCCCCTGGCCCTCTCCCCGGCGCTGCGGCTTTCTCACCGGACACGCCCGTGGCCCCGGAAAGCGACTGGTCTGGAGCGCCGAGCATTTCCGACACAAGCAGTGCCAGGGCAGGCGGCTGCCCCTCGCCGGCGCGGGCGGAGGCTGCCGGCTCCAGTGTGGCCAGGATCCAGCCGATCGGCGACAGATCCGCGCCCGGCTGCCCGTTTTCCGGGGCCCCTTCATCATCCACGCGCACCCAGTCGCCCGGTTGCCAGGTATATGGTTCGGCGTTCGAGAATTCACCTTCCTTTGAGGCGCCGCCCGTGAGTCGGCCTGCTCCCGAGGATTCATCGGAGCTGTCGTCGGCGGACGGCTCTATAGACTCGGCCGGGCCACGGCCCGCCAGCCCCCTAACACGCCAGGTATTCGCCGGAAGACGGAAAACCGGCCAGGCGGCCAGAAGCAGCGCCAGAAGCAGGGCGGCCAGGACCGCTCCCGCCAGGATCTGCCGCCGCCAGCGGCTCCTTATGGCGGGCTGGTGCGCGGACGGCGGGCCGAGAAACCGCTGGATGTCCGCCACCGGAAACGCCCCGGTTCTCCCCGCCGACTCCAGATCCCCCTGCGCCTCCCGAAGCAAGCGGGCTGCCTCATCCCGGCTCTGCGGCAGGCCATCCACGTGCGTGGGCTTGAGTCCGGGCATCAGTGTCAGACGCACTTCCAGGAGAAACGCCCCCTCGACTGCCCGCACCGCAGTGACTTGCCCACGAATAATGGCCGTGCGGCGGGTTTCTTCGGAGGTTTCCACGGGGAACTCGATGAATATCCGGTCACCAGGTTGGAAATGGGCTTCCGTACGAATGGTGAGCGATTCAGGCCGGGCGGAAGTGACCAGCCCTTCCTCAGCAAGCCATTGCGCGTCTTCGTCGCCTAAAATGACCGGGCGCGGGAGCGCTTGTTGTCCCGCGTAGGCGGCATGACGCCTGGGCGGTTCGGAATCGCTGTTCTGTCTTACTGAAGGCACGCTGTCTTCCCACCTGGATCCGCAGCTGAAGGGAAAAACCCAGCCTTACTGTACCGCAACGCGGAAAAAATGTGGAAAAGCTGCGGGGCAGGCTGGGCCAAAAACGGACAAAGGCTGGAGACGCGCGGTCTCCAGCCTTTGTCCACGAATGGTATTTTTTGGAGCGGCATCCTGTGCCGCTAACGTGCGCCTTAGAACTGTTTGAAAAGCCACACGAAGATGGAAATGGGCAGGAATACCCAGAACCACAATGTACCCGGGTCTGACAGGTTAAAATCCCAGAAACCTTTGTCCATGCTACGTACCCCTTCCAGTTTTCTTGCGCCGCGCTCGTTATGAACGTGGCACATGCCTCGCCTACCGAAAACGCGAAACGCCCTCAAGCGTCTCCGACGTTTCACCACGGCACGGGCTTAATCATACCGGCTCCCACCCTGTATGTCAAGCCATAGACCCCTCTTGTGTCGGTGCATACAGGCCAGGATGCCCCGCCGAAACACCAGGCCGTGCATCGGTTACCTGCGTCCTATTCAGACACTCGGTTCGAGGCTTTCATTCCCGGTTCGCGCCACATCGTCGAGGCTACAGCCACTGCACGAACTCAAGGACGTTATTATCAGGGTCGGCGATATAGAGCCACGTGACCTTCCCGGGGATCGTCATCGGCCCTTTGAGGATCGGAACGCCCTTTCCGGCCAGTGCCCCGGCCAGCGTGGCCAGGTCGTCCGTCGCGATGGCAAGATGAGGGGCATAGGGAGGGCAGGGTTCGGGTACCGGCGGCATCGCAGTGTCGAGCGATTGAAGCAGTTCCAGGTTGCCGCCGTCGAGTTCGAGATAGGCAAAGGCTTCGCCGTGCGCCTCGTCTGTCTCGCGGAAAAGAAACCGCATCCCGAGAGTCTCGGTATAAAAACGCAGGGAGCGGTCGAGATCGCGTACCCGAAATGCCATGTGGTCATTACGTAACATGCGGCCCATTCTGCCAAGCCGCCGGCGGGGATGCAACCCGCCGTCCTGAACAGTCCTTTTCCCCGGGCTTTTGCTCCGACGGCGGCCCTCCAGCCGTGCATTTTGTCCCGCGCCCAGCCATAATGCCGTCATGAAAACACATCACTACCACCCGACCCTCAACGCGGTTGCCGCACTGGCCCTCCTGCTTGCTGCCCCCGGCGCCGTATTCGCCCAGCCCCAGCCCATTGCGACGGACTCGTGTACCGCTGTTTTCGAGGACGGAACACTGGTCAACCTCTCCGACGCCGCTGGGCGCACGTTGGCCGCCTTCGACGGGCCGTTGGGCGGCTTCGCCTGCCTGCACCGGATCGATGCCACCGTAACCATCGAGGAGGCCCAGACGCGTACCTCCGAGGCCGACACCGCGGGATGGTCCTGGCGCGCCGCTGAATTCCCGGCCCTGCCCGGTACCTGGGCGCAAACCACCGTAACCACCGAAGCGGATGAAATCGTTGTCCGGCAGGAAGCCGTGTCTCCTCAACAAGACCTGTGGGGGGTCGAATGGAGTGTCGCCGGCATCCCGCTCGATCGGAACATCATCGTGCCGGGGCAATCGGGCGTGCGGCTCACGGCGGACACGCCGGGCAGCCAGTTTACATTCGAGTATCCGATGACGTGGGAAGCGCAACTTGTGATCGTGGAAGGCGCGGGCGGCGGATTCTATGTCTGGGCACAGGATCCGCAGGCTCAATTCAAACGCCTGATCGTGGAACGGAGACAGGGCGGCTGGCGCCTCCGATTCACTGCGATGGCCTACGCGCCGTTCGAAGAGTGCAGCAGGCTCGTGTCGCCCGGGTGGCGGCTGGGCACGTATGAGGGCGACTGGCGGGTCCCGGCGCGCCGTTACCGCGACTGGATGCTGCGGACGTTTAACCCTGCGCCGGTTGAGCAACAGCACCCGTCGTGGGTGCAGGATATGCGCTGCCTGGTCGTCATAAAGCTCGACCTGGAGATGCTCGAACAACTCGGGGAGATACTCGACCCGTCGCAGACCATACTCTACGTGCCCGGCTGGCGCACTCCCGGGTACGACCGCGATTATCCCAACTACAGCGATGTCTATCCCGAGCTGAAACCCTTCATCGACAAGGCCCACGAGCTTGGCTTCAAAGTCATGCTGCACGTCAACTACTTTGGCGTCGACCCGCTCAATGCGCACTACGAACAGTTCGAGCCTTATCAGGTACGGAGTCCCTGGGGGCCGCACGAAAAAGAATGGTGGCTGTGGACCCGCGCTACGCCCGAGATCAAGTTTGCCTATATCAATCCCGCGTGTGCGGCCTGGAGAGACCTGTTCACCGACTGCATGGTGCGTCTGTGCGAGTCGAGCGGGGCCGATGCACTCCATCTCGATCAGACCCTGTGCATCTACAACGATTACAACGGCCGGATCGAAGGCATGACCATGGCCGAGGGCAACATCGCCCTGCACCGGCAGCTCCGCGAAGCCCTGCCCGAGGTCGCATTGAGCGGCGAAGGCCTCAACGAGATCACCTGCGCCCACGAGGCGTTCGCGCAACGCCATGTCTGGGGCCTGCAGCACGTCGAAGGCACCTGGGACCGTGCCTTGCTCGAGACCGCGCATCCCATCAGCTCGTACCTGTTCAGGCCGTACACGATCATCACGGGCTACCTGGGCTGCGCACCGCCCGCGTCCGGGCAGCTCTACGCCGCCTGGAACGAAGCCTACGAGCATTGGGGTGTGATTCCGACCCTCAAACTCCTCAGCAATACGCTGGTTCATCCCAATGGCTTCATGCGCCAATTCCGGGAAGAGACCGCTTTCTGGTTTGCGGCCCGCCCCGAAATTGCCCTGGACGGGCCCTGGCCCGATAGCGTCGCCTTCCCGTACCGGTCCGCAGACGGCCAAGAGGTGCTGCGAACCGCGGACCACCGCCTCCTGGCCGATGACCGCGAGATCTCCCGTACCATCTCGGGGGTCGACGCGGCTGCCCTTCCCGGCA
>DAOSJS010000042.1:0-18448 GCA_035367355.1 Candidatus Hydrogenedentota bacterium | reverse complement strand
TGGCGACGGCGGCACCGCAGCCGGAGCCGCGCAAACCCATACCTACGCATCGCCTGGCTCGTATACGGTTTCTTTGGCCGTGACCTCTCCGCACGGCCAGGACGAGGCAATCAAACACAACTATATTACAGTCAACGCAATACCGCCTGAGGCCGGCTTTACCTGCTCCGACCTGCAACCGTTTCTAAGGACCGCCGTGTCATTCTCGGACATCTCCCAACCGGGACATGCACCTATCGCCTCCTGGTTCTGGGAATTCGGCGACGGCCAGACCAGCACCGACCAGAATCCCACCCATATCTATGAAGTCGCAGGACCCATGACCGTGTCGTTGACGGTGGCCGATGCACAGGGGACCTCCAACACCAATACGCAGGCCGCCTTTTTGACTGTGCGCGGCAAACCTCCCGTCGCCCGTTTTGATATGAGTCCTCCCTGGGGCGTCACTATTGACGAATTTGAATTCACCAATGCCTCCGATGAAGGCACCGGCGATGTCTCGTACCTGTGGCGTTTCGGCGATGGAACCGAGAGTACCGAGGAAAATCCCAGGCATATCTACGCCGAACCTGGCACCTATACCGTGTCACTCCGGGCAGGAAATCCCTTCGGCCATCAGTTTGCGCAGCGCGTAGTGCGGGTCCACGCCACCGAGGCGCTAGACCGTTATGTGCGCAAGGAAGACCCCGGCATCTCACTCGTGCCTGTTGAGCAAAGCAGCCAGCCGGTTCCGGGCGGGCGCTGGGTCGTTTTGTCCCTGGTCTCGCAACGGTGGCGCAGCAGCGCGGAAGTGAACCCGGATGTCTGGCAACACTGGCTGGCCCTGGCCATACCCGACGAGGTCACAAACGACACCGCGCTCCTCTTCATCTCGGGAGGAAGCACCGCACAATTGGCGCCGGAACCCAAGCCGGAGCTTGTCGATTTCGCCGTGCGGTCAGGCTCTGTCGTCGCTATGTTGCGTATGGTCCCCAACCAGCCGACCGTGTTTACAGAAGAAGGCCTGCCCCGAACGGAGGACGCGATCATCGCGTTCACCTTCGACAAGTACATGAACAGCGCCGCCATGGGCGATCCCGATGAAGAATGGCCCGCGTTGCTCCCCATGACCAAGAGTGCCGTACGCGCAATGGACGCCGTACAGGCGTATACGGCCTCTCTGGACAACCCCATCGCGGTAAAAGATTTCGTCGTGACCGGCGCGTCTAAGCGGGGATGGACCACCTGGCTTACGGCCGCGGCGGATTCGCGGGTCGTTGGCATCGCACCGATGGTCATTGACATGCTCAACCTCGCCGCCCAGATGGACTGGCACTATTCCGCCCTGTGCGGGTATTCCGAGCAGCTGCAGGATTACCTGGACCTGGGCGTGATCGCGCGGTTGCATACGCTCGAAGGAACCTCCCTCCTGTCCATAGTGGACCCCTACTCGTACGTGCCGCGGCTCAACATCCCGAAGTACGGACTGAACGGCACTTCCGACGACTTCTTTGTGCCCGACTCAGCCCAGTTTTACTACGGCGATGCCGCCGAGTTCGGCTCCATGCATTTGCGGTATTTCCCCAACGGCAACCACGACCTCCTCGCCAGCCGGGAAGCTACCGTGCGGGGCATCCTGCCCTTCTATAACGCCGTCGTCCATAAAGAAACGCTTCCCCGGGTGGAGTGGAACATCCTGGAGTTTCCCAACTCCGCTACACTCGACGTGATGCTGAGCTCCGTGCCCCTGTCCGCCCGCTTGTGGACCGGCACGGTGAGCGGAGGACCCGGCGCCCGGGACTTCGGGTCCCACAAGGTAGGAAACGAAGTCTGGAAATCGACGCCGATTACCTCTGACGATGCCGAAGGCCGGTTTTTCTCGGCGAATGTGCCCGCCCCGGCGGATGGATGGACCGGCTATTTCATGGCCTTTGAGTTCCCCAGCAGCACGCCGGGTGAGCCGCACATCTTCACCACCGAAGTACGCTGCGTGCCCACAGGGAATCCATGCTATGCGTTTCCGGGCGGTTCCGGCACAAAAGAAATCGTTGGAGAAGGAAGCGATCGGGTCACAGTGGTCCGCCTGAGTGGTAACCGGTACCAGATGGGATTCTGGTACGGGTACCTGCTCGCCGACCAGATTGACGCCGTGTGGTCGGCATTCTCGGCGCTCATCGAAAGCGGAGCAGAGTTCCCGGCGGGTGCGCTCGAACAGGCCGTAAGCCAGCTCTGGAAATCGCAATACTTCGATACCGCCGCCTGGCAAACCGAATTCGAGGGCATTGCCCGCGGCTGCCAGGCCGCGGGACATCCCGGCATTACCGTGGACGTGCTTAAGAAAATAATCGTCATCCCCGACCTGTCGGAATACAATTGCTCGCTCTTCGCCGCCTGGGGCGAGGCTACGGCCGGCAACCAGATGTTCCAGCTCCGCAACCTGGACTGGACCATGGATCTGGGCATACAGGATTATCCGGTGGTGGCCATATACGACCCTGACGACGGTTTGAAACACGCCGTCATCGGGTTTGCGGGCCTGGTGGGCATCGCCGGCGGCGGAATGAATGAGCAGGGAATTGCGGTTAGTGAGATCATGGGGTATTTCTGTGACGAGGAATATCTCGCGGGGATACCGTTCCCCGTGCTCCTGCGCGATGTGCTCTATCACGACCGCACGTTGACAGAGGCCCTGACGCGCATGCAGAATGCCACCAGGACAAATCAGTACCATTATTGCGTAGGCGACCCGAATGCCGAAGACCCGAAGGCCCGCCTGCTCTTCACGAGCCGGGAGCGCTTCGATATGTGGGCGGACAACGAATCCGTTACGGGGCAGCATCCCTGCCATCCCCGAGTCATTCCGTTCCACGCCCCGTTGAATGATGCCATTTATTGGAAGAATCACAACGGACGCGACAACGAGATCCTGTATAACGGCTTACTGGCACGCTATGGAACGCTGGATGCCGCGGGTGCCATCGAACTGGCGAGAGCGGCGGGCGTGCAGAGCACGGTGCTCAGCATCGTGTACCGCAACTCGGGTCTGGATTTCTGGGTAGCCTATGCCAACGGACTGGATCCGGCTCAGAATCAGAATTATGTTCACATTGAACTCAATCCGGAGCCGTGAGCCAGGACTCACGGAGGCTGCCAGTGGATTTTTTTGACGAGCTGGGCGCGTGGCCACGCACCCGCATTGAAGCCCTGATCGAACAGGCCCGCCCGCAGGATGTCACCGCCGCCATCGCGCGGGAACAGCGTACACCCGAAGACCTGTGCGCGCTGCTCTCGCCCCATGCTCAGGAAAGCCTTGAGTCGATGGCCGTGGAGGCCCGCCGCCTGACCCGATGGCATTTCGGGCGGACAATCGGCATGTACGCCCCCATCTATATCTCCAATGTGTGTGGCGCCGATTGCGTCTATTGCGGCTATGCCGTCCGGTCAGGCAACAAACAACGGCGGCTCAATCTCAACGCCGGCGAGATCCGGACCGAATGCGCGGCGCTCGCCGCCGAAGGCTACCAGAACGTGCTGCTGCTGACGGGTGAAGCCCGCCGCGCCGCACCAGTTTCCTACATTGCCGACGCGGTCGGGATCGCGCGCGAATTCTTTCCGTCCGTGAGTGTCGAAGTCTATTCTCTCGATGAGGAGGAGTACCGGCTGCTGTGCGAGCGGGGCCTCGAGGGCGTGACCCTCTATATGGAGACCTACGACCAGGCGGTCTACCGGGCCGTCCATCTGAAAGGCCAGAAAACCGATTACCGCTACCGCCTTGACGCGATCGAACGGGCCGGGCGGGCGGGAGCGCGCCGGCTCAGCATCGGCGCGCTGCTCGGTCTGACCGACTGGCGGATCGACGGATTCTGGACCGCACTGCATGGCCGGTACCTTCAGCGGACCTGCTGGCAGAGTGCCGTGTCCATCTCGTTCCCGCGGCTGCTCCACACACCAGCACGGTTTTCCATTCCGCACCTTGTCACGGATGCGGAACTGGTCCAGCTCATGCTGGCCATCCGCCTGTTCCTGCCCGAGGCCGGTTTCAACCTCTCGACGCGCGAACGGGCCGAATTCCGCGACCACCTGATCCCCCTCGGCGTGACGATGATGAGCGCCGGTTCGTCGACCCGCCCCGGCGGCTATGCCACCCACGTCGATGAAACGCTCGAACAATTCGCCATCGAAGACCAGCGGCCTCCCGCGAAAGTCGCGGAAGCCATTCGCGCCAAAGGATACGAGACGGTCTGGAAAGATTTCGATTATGCCTTCGATGACACCGCAAACCAATAGCCCCGCCCGCCCATCCGCGCGGGTTCTGCCCTGGAACACCTGGAGCTTTGTGCCATGAAAATTACACTGAACGGCCAGGACCACGAAGTCGTGCCGGGAACGACCATCCACCGTCTGATTCTCGACGCCGGGCACAAACCGGCCGCCACGCTCGTTGAACGTAACGGCGATATCGTTGAACGCGACGACTACGCTTCACTGCGGCTGGATGAAGGCGATGCCATCGAGCTCGTGCAGTTCGTTGGAGGCGGATGATGCGCCTCGCCGAACGAATGCGACGCTTTGACGCCACCGACCTCTATGTGGTGATCACCAAGGAATTCTGTAACGGGCGGCCTGCGCTGACCGTGCTCGATGCGGTTCTGGAAGCGGGAGTCCAGCTCGTACAGCTGCGCGAAAAAGACAGCACCGATCGCGACCTGTATGCGCGCGCCCTTGCCTTTCGAGAACGTACCCGGGCGCACAACGCGCTCCTTATCATTGATGATCGCGTGGATATGGCCCTGGCGGTCGATGCCGACGGCGTCCATCTGGGCGAACACGACCTGCCCCTGGAGGCCGCGCGCCGTATCGCACCCGACCTGATCCTGGGCGCCTCGTCCCACAATCTGCAGGAAGCGCTGGCCGCGCAGGACGTCGGCGCGAGTTACGTGAATATCGGCCCGGTTTTCCCGACGCAGACCAAACGCGTGGCTTCCGGGGCGCTTGGCCCCGAGGCAATCGCCGAGATCGCCCCCAGGCTGAGCATCCCGTTCACCACCATGGGCGGAATCAAAACACACAACATTGCCGAAGTGGTTCGGCGCGGCGCCCGGCATGTCGCCGTGGTCACGGCGGTGACTGCCGCTCCAGATGTGTGCGCTGCCGCGCGCGAGTTGCGCGCCCTGATCCGCGACCCGGCAATACCCTGACCCGCAGAGAGCAACTACGCTTTTTCGCTCAGTGCTTCCGCGATCTTGGAGCGTAATTCCGTCGGCGTATACGGTTTCTGAAGAAAACCGGCCAGGCCCAGCCCATGAAAGCGCCGGGCCACTTCGTGTTCGTCATAGCCGCTCGTCAGGACCACCCGGGCGTCTGGCCGGATCGCACGAATCCGGTGGAAGGTCTCCTCGCCGTCCAGATGAGGCATCGTAAGATCCAGCAGCACCACATCGATGGCACGCGGAGTCTTTTGATACTGCTGAAGCCCCTCGCAACCGTCCGCGGCGGCAAGCACCCGGTAACCGCTGCGCTCAAGCATTTCCTGCGCAACCAGGCGTGCGGCCTCTTCGTCGTCGATGACCAGAACCGTCGATTGCGGCGCATCCTGTGCGGCAGCCGCACCACTGCGCTGCGCGCCCGGACGTACGGCCGTGCCGCAGGGGAACAGGGCCCGCACGGTCGTTCCCTGGCCTGGTTTCGAGTCTACCTTAACCGCGCCCCGGTGCCCGTGAATAATCCCCAGGGCTGCGGCAAGGCCCAGGCCGCGCCCGGTGAATTTGGTCGAAAAGAAGGGGTCGAACAGTGTCGCCTGGGTCTCCTCGGACATACCGCATCCCGTATCGGTAATCTCGAAATAGACAAAGTCACCCTCCGTGTGTTCTTCATCCAGATAGGTGGAACCCAGGTAACTCTTGCTGCAATACATCATGCCGGTACGCAGGGTAATGACGCCGGGGCGGTCTTCGAGGGCCTCCGAGGCGTTCATAGCCAGATTCATAATAAGCTGGCGCAATTGGGAAGTGTCGCCATCCATGTACGGAAGATTCGGGGCAAGGTCGAAAACGAGCTCGGCCTTCTTTGACAAGGCGGACGTGAGCAGGGGCAGCATGTCCTGGAGCACGATATTGAGATTCAGGGTTTCAATCACAAAGCGCCCCTTTCCAGAATAGGCCAGCATCTGCCGGATGAGATCTGCGGCGCGGCGGGCTGTCTTTTCGATCTGGGTGACATTCTTCCGGATGCGCGTGTCTTCCGGCAGTTCTTCCAATACGATGCCGGCGTTGCCCAGGATGCCCATCAACAGGTTGTTGAAATCGTGGGCGATCCCCCCCGCCATGACGGCCAGACTCTCCCGTTTCTGGGTTTGCTGAATCTGCGCCTCCAGTGCCCGCCGATCGATTTCCACCCTCTTCTGCCGGGTTATATCGACACCGAGGATGAGCGCGCCGGCTGGTGCGCCTTCCACGTCCAGGATGGGTTTGCTGAAACACGCCAGGGTGCGAGGGCGGCCCGATTTGGTGCGGATCTCGAACTGCTGGTGCGCCGCACTCTCCTCTCGTGCGGCCTTAAGTAGAAGCGCCCGGCTGCGCTCCCAGTCCGCGGGCTCGGCAAACAGCACCTCCAGGAGGCTGCTGCTCCCAAGCACGGCGTCCCGCGGGTATTCCGTGATCCGTTCCGCGCCGTTATTCCATATCAGAAACCGGCCGTCGAGATCCTGCACGCACACGAGGATATTGGCGCTTTCAAGGAGCGCGTCGCGCCACTGGGAGAGTTCCTGCACCAATTCCTCCGCCCGTTTCTGGTCCGTGATCACGCGATTGGACGCCCTCCGGCCGGCCCAATGGCCGTCGTTATCGTGAACCGGCTGGCTGGCATGAGCCAGCCAGTGTTCCTGGCCATTCACATCGATGATCCGGAACTCGAGCAAGGCGGCCTCGTGCGCGTCCGGCCGGCCGAAGACAAAGCCCCGCGCCCGCTTGCGATCGTCCGGATGCACGATTTCTTCGAGGAGCGACGGGCGGTCATAAAACGCCTGCCTGCAATAGCCGGTGATACGCTCACAGGACGGCGACACATACACCGGTGAACCGTCCGGCCCGAGCCAGTACTCCCATTCGTAGGCAAAATCCGCAAGGATACGCAAGCGGTATTCGCTTTCATGAGGCACGCTGTTTGAAGGCACGTAGCCGGAAATATCCGTCAACACGCTGGAAAAACCGCTCAAGGCCCTCTGGCTGTCCCGCACGGGCGCGGTAGTAGCCAGAAAGCTTCGGATTTCACCACGCTCCCCTGTAAAGCGCACTTCCCGCTGAGTGGGCTGGAGTACTGCGCCGGACGCATCGCTTTCGGTGCGGCGCAGAAATTGAAGGTGGTCCGCATCGGACAGCTCTTCCGGCAGCTTGCCCACCACACTGTCCAGAGATTGCCCGAGGAGCTGCTCGGCAAAGTACCGGTTGCACTCGACAATGCGCCCATCCACATCCTGCCAGATGAGGGCACAGGGCACGGTATCCAACAGACTGAAACCGCCGGCCTGGCCTTCCGGATGCGGGCGGTCATGGTGTGTGGACTGGCTCATGCAATTGCTCCGGAATATGCGGATCCGCGGCCCGGCGCGATACACGGCCGCTTCTCTCTCCCCACGCGCGGGCACAGCGGCGGTATTTTGCACCGGGGCTGCTGTTGGCGCACACGGGCGCCGCCCCCGCGCTCAAAACGTCTCAGGCGCGCGCCTGCCCCGCCATTGTAGCAGAAGCATCCCGGGCAGGCGGTCCCATTTTTTTGGAGGTTTAACACTGAAAAAGGAATGCACTTCACCTGCCCTTCGTGCGCGAAAGGCCTCTTACGGCTGCCCGCCGGGAAAATGGATTTTGCGCTTCTCTGGATCATCGTGCTGGCGGTACAGCAGAGCGGTGTGGCCAATCATACCGACCACTTCGCTGTCTGTGCCCCGGGCAAGTTCGTCAATCAGCGGCCGCTTCTCGTCCTTGTGCTCCACGAAACGCACCTTCACAAGCTCGTGAGCGGTGAGGGCTTTGCCGGCCGAATCGATCACCGTCGCAGTGACCCCGTTCTTGCCGACCATTACGGTGGGTTCGAGCTTCTGCCCGAGCCCACGCAGGAATTTCCTGTCCGCGCCGTTTAATACTCTCATGCATCCTCCTTGGGAGAGGCCGTGCCGGCCGAGCACAACCTGGCCTTTGCCACACGCCGCTGCTATTCGCCCCGGCATGCGTGGTATCTTCTCAAACGAAGATGATAGAGTACGTGAACATTCACCAACAAACCAAGATGGCCTGTTCGTTCAGGGCCGGCACAATGAGCGGTACGGAGAGGATACGATGAAGAAGAATTTCTGGATTCCCGCCTGGAGCCTGGCAGCAGCACTGTTCATGGCGGCATGTCTCGCGCACGCCGAAGATCCCCACTCGTTCTCGATCGTATTGATGCCCGATACGCAGAACTATTCGGAGAAATACCCGGAGACCTACCTGGCCCAGGCACAGTGGATTCGCGACCATGCGGAAGCGGAAAACATCAAATTCGTGATCCACGTGGGCGACATCGTGCAGAACGAACACGAAGAGAACGAATGGCAGCTCGCTGATGCCGCGCATAAACTAATCGACGGGCACGTCCCGTACAGTGTGGTGCCCGGAAACCACGACCTGCGCAAGGAAGAAAAAAAAGTCACCCGCGACACGCCGTTTTTTGACAAATACTTTCCTCCGGAGCGCTTCCAGGGCCAACCCTGGTACGGCGGGCATTTTGGCGCCAACAACGCGTGTAATTACTGCACCTTCGAAGCCGCTGGGATGAAGTTTCTTGTGCTCAGCCTGTCGTTTGCGCCCGACAGCGCCATGCTGTCCTGGGCCGGCGAAGTCATTCAGGCACACCCGGAACACCGGGTTATCATCGCAACCCATTACCACATGCGCCCTGACGGCCGGGCCACTGACGAAAAACCGTACGGACTGGACGGATACGTCGGGGAACGGCTCTGGGAGAATTTCATTCGTAAACAGCCCACAGTATTCATGGTCGTGAGCGGGCACGTGCTCGGCACTCACCATCAGACCGCAACAAACGACGCAGGAAACCCCGTGCATGAAATCCTCTGCGATTACCAGGGCGAGGAGAACGGGGGGAACGGATGGATGCAGATCATGCGCTTCGTGCCGGCGGACAGCACAATCCGTGTTGAAGCCTTCTCCCCCACGCTCAACCAGATCCGCACGGAGCTGCCCGATACCTATACGCTGGAATACGCCATGACGGAGGAACTGGCAGAGGCGGCTGCACACTGAACCCCTGCGAGGAACCGTATCGTAGACGGCGCTCCTCAGCGGAGGTTCTGGGTGCGCTTTCGAAGCTCATCCATGCCCGCGACACCGATCTGGTCGAGAAACGGTCTCAGCACCTGGTCATAATCGAAACGGCTCCAGTCCGGCAGTTCTGCACCGGCCGGCAGTGCCTCACGCAAACGTCCGTCGATCCTGTCCCGCCAGGCAAGCAGCTCGCTCATCTGAGCCGGGGTCCACGCCAGGCGTTTCGCGTCGAGGATGCATTTGTAGACCAGGTGGCTCGCTTCGTAAAGCTCGCCAACCTGGAACGCGCTTTCGACCTCTTTCAGGCGGATCTCGCGCGCGGTATTGGCGAAATCCGGGCCCATTTCGTCAACCGTTTCGATGTGGGCGCCGGCCAGCCGTGCAATGGCTACCGGGCCGAGGCGGTCAACGAATGCGACTTGATGCTGCCGGCCCGCCTTCAGAATGGCCAATTGCGCTTCGAGCAATCGCCGTTCGGGTGAATCCCCGGGAGACAGCGCATCCAATTGAGCGCGAAGCGACGCGATCTCCGCATCGAGACGGTTCATCTCGCCTATCATCGTCCGGGCAAGGCGGGTGCCGGTTGCCATGGCAAGCTTCGCCTCTTCGCGGCGGTATTGGTGGTTGGCTATGGCGCCAAGGCTCCCGAACAAGCCCAGCGACATGAAGATGGCGAGCGCCGTCGCCACGGCCGGACGCCGCCCCGCCCAGGCAAACAGCCGCTCCCAGAATTTGCGCCGGTAGGCCGACGTCTCCTGGCCGCGGCTGAAGCGTTCAAGGTCTTCGGAAAGTTCCCGGGCCGTACTGTATCGCCGCTCCGGGGCTTTCTGCAGGGCTTTCATGCAGATCGCGGAGAGTACCGGGCTCGCGCTTCCCTGGCGCCGGCGGGGCGATGGCGGCTGGTGCTGCGCAACCTGCAGTAGCACTTCGGTGCGGGTTTTCCCGGGAAACGGCAGGTGTCCACAGAGAATTTCGTACAAAATTATCCCCAGCGAAAACACATCGGTACGAAAGTCGATTTCGTGAGTGCGCCCTTCAGCCTGCTCCGGACTCATGTAGGCCGGCGTGCCTTTGATGATCCCGGTCTGGGTGGCGGTAATGCCCTGGCTGACCTCCCGTTCGTCGATCTTCTTCGACAACCCCCAGTCGAGCACCAGCACAACGCCGTACTCATCAACCATGACGTTTTCAGGCTTGATGTCGCGATGGACGATGCCGCGCGAATGGGCATAAGCCACGGTCTGGCACACTTTCCCGAAGATGGAGAGCAGCCCGGCAACCTCGCACCGGTCAAATCGCTTCGCCGGGCGTGAATCCAGCATCTGGCGGAGGGTGCGGCCTTTGATGCGCTTCATCGAATAGAAAAGGCCGGCACCGTCCAGTTCACCAATCTCAAATATCGGCACCATGCCCGGATGATCCATGTCGCCCAGAAGCAGCGCCTCATAAATGAATCGTTCTCGCACAGACTGGTCTTCGGCCATCTCCGGCCGCAGGGATTTCACAGCCACGGAGCGGTCCAGATTGGTGTCGTAAGCTTCATAGACAAAGGCCATCCCGCCCTGGCCGATGCGCTGCCCCAGGCGGTAACGGGTACTTGCCGGAAACGTGGCTTGAGGCGCCTCGCTCCGCTTATCCCGCGGGCGCACCAGCAGGGTGTCCAGCAGCGCGGGATCGACGGGCTCCCCGTTCGCGGGCGCCTCCGGATGCCTGATTTCGAGCTCATCGTCTGTCATATCGTCAGCATCCCTTCCTCATGGATCGTCTCGTCCCGCGCCCGAGCCTAATCCTGCACCTTATACAGACGAAATGCCATATCACGGGCGATCGGGGGGAGCGCCAGTTCGAGTTGCCCGCTGTCTCCGACACGGTGCATCTCCGAAGCCTCAGCACGACCAGTGCGGGTATCCCACTGCTCCGCACGCCACGTGCCCTCCGCCAGGCCACGCAGAAGCGCCCGTGCACCCGATACCGGCGACTCGGCAAAGTCGCCCGCAGCCACATTGCTCCACGTATGTGCGCGATGCTGCAGCCACACCAGCGCCTGGCTGTCGCCTGCCACCCCCAGAGCGCGTAAAGCGGGCGCGGCGCGCAGCCAGGGTATTTCGTATGCAGCGTAAAACCAGTCAATTCCCGGATTTTCTACGACGATCCTGTGGCGGCCTGCCGAAACCGGCACCCGGTACGTGCCATCGTAAACATAAAGGGTTTCGGTGCCCTCATCCGTATCCGCGAACTCCTCCGAAAGCACCGTTTCGCCATCCACGTCAATGCGCAGCGCAGCGCCGCCATGGCCCGACACGCCTTCCACAAGCACCCCGAATGTGGTGTCCTCAGGCGCGTCGACCTCGAAGGTGATCGGATTGTGCAGATCCGGGTGGTTGCGCACCCCGTGCTGCAGTCTCGACACCGTCAGATCGGATTGGAGATCGCCTTCCCGCGAAATGCGCACGGTAGCTGGCTGATTCCAGGGAGCCGGGTCCCACGATGCCGCCTCCGTCTGGACCAGGCTGTCGCCGGGAATCCGCAGATCCGACGTGGCGATATCCAAAATTTCGGCCTCCAGTGGGCGGACATGCTGCTGAACGAAATCAAACCCCTCGATCCACCGGTAAAACGCCCCGTAAATCGGATACAGGTTCTGCGGATGCACGTACGCGTCCCACCACCACGTCAGCGGGATGCCCGCCTGAAGCTGCCCCACACTGCTGAACGCGCCATTGTGAATATGTACGCCCGTCGGGTCCAGGTCACGTGCCCGGCCCCGGTGATCGATGCCAAACTCCCCATGAAAATGCGGCCGGTCCGCTGCGGCGCTCTTCTGCGCAATATCCAGCCCGAAATCACGGGCCATATCCTTTGCCTCATAATGATGCGTTTGCACGAAATCGAGCTCCGGCAGGCCGTCAACCGCCGGGTCGCCGTAGGGCCGTGCATGGCTGGTGGTGATCAGGTGCTTCCAGGGGTCGAGCACGCGCAGAAACCGCGCCATATCCGCATGCCACGCCGCCACGGTCTCGCTGCGGTAGGTGTCGATGATGTCCACCTCGTTCCAGAACTCCCACGCAAAAACACTCGTGCTGTACCCGTACCGGGCAACGAGATAACGGAGCCGGTCGCGGTAGGCGGCCAGCATCGCCGGCTCCGTAAAATAGTCTTCCGAGCGCACAAGCGGCCCTCCGTTGGCCTGAATGTAAGGCGTGTCTTCCCAGAGTCCATAGAGCACTTCCGTGGAGCGCAGGATGTTGAAACTGTCAATGCAGAGCATCATCCGAAGGCCCAGCCGCTCGGATTGCTCGAGCACGTAATCAAGGCGCCACGCGTTGCCCAGCGCAATGCCATCGTACCCGCTTTCCAGGGTGTTCATCGCGAAGGTGGTCCAGGGCGGACTCAGCCACACGCGGATGAAGTTGCAGTTGGCCTCCGCATACTTCGCCAGCCAGTCGTCGTAATCAAACGTGCCGCGCCGCCCCGCCCAGCACACGTTCGCCCCAATCAAATAGAGCGTCTCGCCCCGGTCCGTGACGAAATAACAGTGGTCCTGCGGATGCCTGCGCGCCATTCCCGCGACATCAGCGGGCGCAATGTTCACCGAGATGGGTCCCGATTCGACCCTGCCCGACCGGTCGATCGCGGTAACTTGCAGGGCATGGCGTCCTGGTTCTGAAAAAGCCAGGCGTGCCTGCCAGCGGGGCTCGCCCGCCGGTTGGAGGCGTTCCGCGGGCCCTTTGTCCGTATCCTCGAGGCGCCGCTCAAACGGCTGATACAGAAATGCGGGGACCGTAAACCGTTCCCCGGACTCCGGTTCTACCGCCACGTCAACTCGTATCTCTTCGCTGCGAAACGGGTTGCTGTACCGGGCCTCAAGCGCGATATCAAGCGTGATCCGCCCGAAAACCGGCGCCTCGACCCGATCCACTTCCACCCCCGCAATGCGGAGCGGCTTGTCCATGTCCAGAGGGTAGTCCCCTGCCCCGCAAACCGCCTGAACACAGACCAGAATCCATTGGAGGCTATTCCATGGCATAAACAGAGACCTCTCCTATCCAGCCCATCGAAAACGACGCCTTGTTGCACCGCGGGCACAGCCCTTGTCTCGTTTTGAAATCATACTACCTGCAGTCCGGCCGTACATGCGAATTCCCCCGGAACGGGCAGTGTATGTGGAATCAAACGGGATTGTGGCGCTGCTCCCCTCCCCGCGGCCTGTACGTGTCCTGAAATGTAGGCCTGCATACAAAAATTGTCTATAATGCCGCACATGGACCACGCGGAAGGGAACATATCTCCGGAGATCCGCAAGCGGTGCGAGCAACTCCGGAACGAGCTGGACCGGCATAACCGCCTCTATTACGTAGAGGCAAAGCCGGAAATCAGCGATATGGAATTCGATGCCCTCCTGAACGAGCTCATCGCCATCGAGACCGAATTCCCCGAACTGGTAACGCCCGACTCGCCGACGCAGCGGGTCGGCGGCCAGCCGCTTGAAGGCTTCAAGACCGTAACGCACACAATCCCCATGCTCTCCATCGACAACACCTACAACGAGGGAGAGTTGCGCGCCTTCGACGACCGGGTCCGCCGTGGGCTCGAAGGGCAGGAGCCGGCCTACGTGGCGGAGCTGAAGATCGATGGCGTGTCGATGTCGCTGCGCTACGAAGCAGGCCGGTTCGTGCAGGCTGCCACGCGCGGCGATGGCGCCCGGGGCGACGACGTCACTGCGAACGTAAAGACCATCCGCGCGGTGCCGATGCGTCTCCAGGGGGCCTGCCCGGATCTGCTCGAAGTCCGCGGCGAGGTCTACATGCGGCGGCAGGAACTCATCCGCCTGAATGAGTTGCGCGAAGAGGCCGGGGAGCCGCCACTGGCGAACCCGCGAAATACCACCGCGGGCACCCTGAAACTGCTTGACCCGCGCGAAGTTGCCAGACGCCGCCTGGAAATTGCCTGTTACGATGTGGCGCCGCTCCCGGGGATAGAGCTCACATCCCACTGGCAGACCCTGCACGATCTCAAATCCTATGGGTTTCCCGTGAACCCATTTTTCAAGCGGTGCCGGAACATTGACGACGTAATCGCCGTCTGCGAAGAATGGTCGTCGAAACGCCATGACCTGGATTTTGAGACCGACGGAATGGTCATCAAGGTGGATTCGGCGGAGCAGCGGCGGCAGCTGGGCGCGACGTCAAAAGCACCCCGCTGGGCCATCGCGTTCAAATATCCGGCCGAGATCGCGGAGACAAAGCTTGAAACGGTGTCGTTACAGGTGGGCAAAACCGGCACCGTGACCCCCGTCGCGAATCTCGCCCCCGTCCATCTGGCCGGAACCACGGTCAAACGCGCCAGCCTGCACAATTTCGACGACATTGAACGCAAGGACATCCGCGAAGGCGATATCGTCCGGGTGCAGAAGGCCGGCGAGATCATCCCCCAGGTGCTGGGCCCCGTCCTCGAAAAACGCCCGAAAGACGCCCGGAAGATCCCCGTGCCGACGGCCTGCCCGCAGTGCGGCAGCGAAGTACGCCAGGACCCCGACGGAGTGTATCTCCGGTGCCTGAACCCCGCGTGTCCGGCTCAGATCAAGGGCCGGCTCAGATACTTTGCCAGCCGCTCCGCCATGGACATAGAAGGGATGGGCGAGAAACTCATCGACCAGCTTGTGGATAAACACCTCGTGCGAAACCTGGATGACATCTATAAGCTGACGCCCGAACAGCTCGCGGAACTTGAACGCATGGGTGAAAAATCGGCCCTGAACCTGGTTACGGCCATTGCAATGAGTAAAAAACGCCCCCTGAGCCGCCTGCTCAACGGTTTGGGCATTCGCCACGTGGGCGAGCATGTCGCGGAGGTACTGGCGGGACATTATGGCACCATGGACGCCCTCCTGGACGCCCCGGCAGAGTCCCTGTGCAAAGTCCCCGAGGTGGGAGAGGTCGTAGCCAGGGAAGTGCGTAATTTTTTCGAAACCGAAGAGAACCAGGCGCTTATTGCGTCGCTGCGCGCCCACGGACTGACCATGGAAGAGCCGCGCACCGCCACGGGCAGTCCTCAACCTCTGGCAGGCAAGACCGTGGTCGTCACGGGGACGTTGACGCGGTATTCGCGTGACGCCATCGCAAACCGGATCAAACAACTGGGCGGCAGGACAAGTTCGAGCGTGAGCAAAAAGACAGATTTCGTGCTGCGGGGCGACAACCCGGGGAGCAAACTCACCAAAGCGCAGCAGCTCGGCATCCCCATCCTGACCGAGGACGAATTTGACGACCTGGCGGAGCCGAAAGCATGAGCGGAATCCGCGTCGAATGTCCCAGAGATCTGAACCAGGATACCGGCCGCGCCCTCCTCGACGTCGTACGCGAGCGCATGCGAAGTCAGGACGGCGGCGATCTCGTGCTTGATTTCACGCCAACGGACACGATGGACAGCTCCGGCGCGGCCTGGCTGGTGCATATCGCCCAGTTCGTCCGCACCTCTAACGCCGACTTCCTTCTCGAAGGACAGCATGGCGGCGTGGCCGAATTCATCAACCTGATCGGTCCCGGCCTGAGCGGTACCGAAGAGCGAAAAGAAAAAAGCGACAACCTTTTCGAGCGGATCGGCGCAAAAGGCTTCGGCATGGCGGAAGAGGCGCGGCAGATGCTTAGCCTTTTCATTGACGCCGTGTACTGGACGTTCATCGGGCCCATTGAAGGGCGGGGCCTGCGTTGGGGACTCGTCGCGGAAGAGCTTTACGAGATGGGGGTCCGCGCCATCTGGATTAACAGCGTCATGAACGCGTTGCTCGGCCTGATCGTGGCGATGCTTTCAGCCGCTCAGTTGCGCACGGTTGGGCTCGACATCTACGTCGCGGACTTGACGGTGATCGCGTTTGCCCGCGAACTGGCGGCAATCATGACCGCCGTGGTCGTTTCAGCGCGGACCGGCGCGGCCATTGCCGCGGAACTGGCAACCATGAAGGTGCAGGAGGAGATCGATGCCTTGCGCGGCATGGGGCTGAAAGTGCCGCAATTCCTTGTGGCCCCCAAAGTGCTTGCGCTGCTTATTGCCATGCCCTGCCTTACGGTCGTTGCGATGTACATGGGCGTATTTGGAGGCGCGATCTGGGGCATGGGCGTCCTGGGTTTTTCGGGCGAAATTTGGTTTCGCCAGACCATCGGAGCCCTCACGCAAGGCGATGTGCTGCAGGGCTTGCTTAAATCGCTCTTTTTTGCCGTCTCCATCGTGCTCATTGGGTGCCATAACGGCCTGCGCGTGCGAGGCGGCTCCCGCGGCGTCGGTTTGATGACAACCCGGGCCGTGGTGATGGACATCTTTATGATCGTCGTGATCGACATGCTCTTCGCGGTGGTGTTCTATTATGTGCTCTAAAATCCTGCAAAAGGCGGTTGAACCCGTAATCGAGGTGCGAAATCTCGTTGCGCGCTATGGCGATCAAGTGGTGCTCAACGACATCACATTTGAAGTCCCCAGGGGCGAAATCTTTGTCATCCTCGGGGGCAGCGGGTGCGGAAAAACGACGCTCCTCAAGCACATGACCGGCCTGCTGCAACCGGCGGCCGGCCATGTCTATTACTCCGGCACCGACATCACGACGCTCGACGAAGACCAGCTCGCCGGAATCCAGCAGAATATCGGCATCGCGTTCCAATCGGGCGCCCTGTTCAACTCGTTGACCGTGGGGGAAAATGTTGCACTCCCCATGCGCGAGTACACCGACATGCCGGAGGAATTGATTCAGGCCATGGTCGTGCTGAAACTGAGCCTGGTCGGGCTGGCCTCGGCAAAGGATCAACTCCCGGAAGAACTCTCTGGAGGGATGAAAAAACGGGCCGGACTGGCACGGGCCATTGCACTCGATCCCCCCATCGTGTATTTTGACGAGCCTTCCGCCGGCCTGGATCCCATCACGGCTTCGGGCCTCGACGATCTCATACTGGATCTGAAACGCCTGCTGCGGATTACGTTCATTATCGTGACCCATGAGCTGGAGTCCATCAAGAAGATTGCTGACCAGGTCCTGATGCTGGATGACGGCAAAGCCGTGTTCCAGGGAACGGTGCACGAAGCGCAAACAAGCTCAATCCAGCGCGTGCGGCAATTCTTCGAACGAAAAGCCGACACCTATATCCGGCAGCAGCACACCTAGGAGAGGATAACGTGGCAACCCAAGCACAAAAAATGAAGGTGGGAATCTTCCTCGTAGGATGCCTGGCCGTGCTGGCGGGAGGATTCCTCGTGGTGTCGGGATATAAGAGCGGCGAACACACCAACTATTTCATCCAGTTTGACGAATCCATCCTGGGACTCAGCCGCGGCGGACTCGTCGTCTACAACGGCGTGCCCGTGGGCAAAGTGTCGGACATCACGGTGTCGGAAACCCGCAGCGTGCGCGTGGATATCGAGGTGAAAGATGCTGAAATCACCCTGAGCCCCGGCGTGGAAGCTCAGCTGGTCATGTACAGTATCGCGACCGGCACCATGACCGTCTCGCTGTCTGGGGGCAACCCGGAAGAAGGAAAACTACCGCCCGGTTCGGAAATCCCGTCCCGGCCTTCCTTGTTCGCATCTACCGCGGGCAGCATCCCGGAAGTCGTCAAAAAAGTCAGCGATATCGTGGACAAGATCAATACGGGATTGGAAGGCATCGAAGAGGGGCAAATCAAAGCGATGCTGGATGAAGCCGATAACGCACTCCAGGACGCGCGCGAGGTTTTCTCGGAAACCGCCACCACGCTCAAGGAGCTCCGGATAAAAACTGTCGAAGGCGTTGACGACGCGCGCAAGCTCATCGAAGAGATCCGGATGGAGATCCGGCCTTTCACGGAGAACACCAACGCGCTCGTCAAATCTGCCAACTCCACCTTGAGCACGATCAATGAGAAAATTACCCCCCTGGATTTCTCCAAAATCGAGGGCGAGCTGCTCAACACCCTCACGAGCATCCGCGAACTGGCCGATGCCGCCCGGAAAACCACGGGGCAGCTCGAAACCGTTTCTAAAACCGTCGTCTACGAAGCCGATAACGTCGAATTCATGGTGCGCCAGACCACGGATTCACTTCAGGAAACCCTCGAGGCCCTCCGTGCCCTCGCTGACACGCTGCGACGGGACCCCTCTGCCGTTGTCTACGGTCCCGCACATCCAAAGGG
>DAOSJS010000041.1:0-18636 GCA_035367355.1 Candidatus Hydrogenedentota bacterium | reverse complement strand
GCCAGACCGATACGGCCAACCGCCTCGAATGGACCACCGCGCCTGTGCCCGAACCGTTCACCAGCGATCACGCCACCTTCGTGTTCGCGGGCGGGCTCGGCTGGCGCACCCAGCCCGAAACCCCGGGCTTTGCCTTCTGCGTCAACGGAAAACGCATCCTCAACTTCGATATCACCGACCAGGTGCGGCAATGGCATGACAGCGATTCAGGCATCTCTCTGGTGTTCATGCCCCGGCGGCGGCTCCCCGAGGACACGGCCGGCATTTTCTTCGTGGTGGTGCCCGCGCAGCACCTCACACCGGGCACGCCCTGCACCTTCGCCGTCGAGTCCCTGGGCACGGGCAGCATGCGCTGGTTCGGCCTCAACCTCTACACCCGCGTCCCTCCTGCAAAATAGCCGGCATGGGAGGAGGATAGGAACATACAGCGATGTATGGGATGGCAGACGGCCCGATGAGGCTGTTTTAGAGCGGTTTAATGGTACATACGGCGGCGGCGCAGGAGCCGCGCCCGACCGGGTTGCCTGGCGTAACGGCGGACTGGACTGGGCGCGCGCCGGGTTACATGCGGGCACGCACTTTCGTATACTGACGACGGCGCAGCGAAATGCAACGGCGGCACGCGGACAATGGTCCACCGCCGGAAAGGACGCCCATGCTCGAAGCCAGGCTTTACGAAAAACGCGACGGCAACCAGGTGAAATGCCATCTCTGCGCGCATGGCTGCCTCATTGAAGATGGCGGGCGCGGAATCTGCCACGTGCGGGAAAACCGCGGCGGCACGCTGTATTCGCTGGTCTACGAGCAGGTCCTGGCCGAAAACGTCGATCCGATCGAAAAAAAACCGCTCTATCACGTCATGCCCGGCTCGCTGTCGTATTCCATCGCAACGGCCGGCTGCAATTTCCGCTGCGGCTGGTGCCAGAACGCCGACATCTCGGCCATGCCGCGCGACCAGCGCATCATCCGCGGCGTCCGGGTCTCGCCCGACCGGATTGTTCAGCACGCGTGTGAGGCCCACTGCCGCAGCATCGCCTATACCTACACGGAGCCCACGGTCTACTTCGAGTATGCCTATGACGTTGCGGAACGCGCCCGAACACAGGGCCTGCTCAACGTGATCGTCACGAACGGGTTTATGAGCGCGGAGACGCTCGAAGCGTGGCATCCGCTGCTGGACGCGGCCAACGTTGACCTGAAGGCGTTCAGCGACGCGACCTACCGGGAACACATCGGGGGGCGTCTCCAGCCCGTGCTCGATACGCTGAAGCGCATGAAAGAGTACGGCATCTGGGTGGAAGTCACCACGCTGCTCATCCCGGAACTGAACGACAGCGAGGACGAATTGCGCCAGCTCACGGCGTTCATCGCCCGGGAACTCGGGCGTGAAACCCCGTGGCATATCAGCCGCTTTTTCCCCGCCTACAGGATGACGGATCGGCGGCCGACGCCGCCCGACACCCTGGAACGCGCCCTGCAGATCGGCGAAGACGAGGGGCTCTGCCACATCTACCTGGGCAATATCCGCAGTGGCCGCCAGAGCACCCGCTGTGGCCACTGTGGCGAGATGATCATCGAACGTCAGGGATACAGCGCCATCATCAACTACGCGAAATCGGGCGCCTGCCCCGCATGTGAAATGCCCCTGGCCGGTGTCGCCATCGGTTCCGGTTGACGGGGCTGTCCACGGACTCCACCCGCCCCGGCTTCACACCCAGCACCCCTCCCACAATGCGGCGGAACGCCGGGCTAGACCCCGAGTTTCTCGCGGAGCGTGCTGACCACAGTGCCGAGGACGGGAATCTCGGGCATGACCGCGCCAAGAACCGCCAGCGCCACGAGCAGGATCAGAATCACAATCAGCTTGCCGATGAACGATTTGAGCACGCGCGTGTACGACCGGGGTCTCCGCATGCTCTCAAGCTGGTGCGCGCGCTGCACGAAAGCTCCGTATTTTTCTTTGCACGCGTCGCTGCAAAATGCCCCAAATGCCGATTCGGTGATGTTGGCGCTGGTGACCGGCTGATTGCACTGTTTGCAGCGCATCCCCATATCGATGCCCATGCGCTTGCCGGAATTGTCCATCTCCCTGTCCTCCCGGGCAGCGTTACGGCGTCTCGACGGCGCCATCCAGTGCTTTGAGCGCAATTTCCTCCTGAATGCGCGATACAAACGCATCCAGGGGCATGGCGCCCAGGTCGCCTTTCCGGCGATGCCGGACCGAGACCGCCCCCGATTCACGTTCCCGGTCACCCACGACGAGCATGTAGGGTACCTGTTGCGTCTGGGCGGCCCGGATCTTGTACTTCATCGTATCATCGCTCAGGTCGGCTTCCACCCGCAAGCCTGCCTCAAAGAGGCGGTTGCGAACCTGGCCGGCATAGGCGTTCTGACCGTCGGAAATGGGGATAACGACGCATTGAACCGGCGCCAGCCAGGTCGGAAACGCGCCGCCGAAATGTTCGATCAGCACGGCCAGAAACCGTTCGATCGCGCCGTAAATCACCCGGTGAATGACCGCGGGACGGTGCATGTTGCCGTCCGGCCCGACGTATTCGAGGTCAAACTTCTCGGGCATGGCGAAATCGAGCTGGATGGTCGCGCACTGCCAGCTCCGTTTCAGGCAGTCGCGCACGTGAAAGTCGATCTTGGGGCCATAGAACGCGCCGTCGCCCTCGTTCACTTTATATGCGACGCCCTTGGCGGTAAGCGCATTGCGCAGCGCGCTGGTGGCGAGGTCCCACATCGCGTCCGTGCCGATGGATTTTTCCGGCCGGGTGCTCAGCTCGACGGCATAATCCAAACCGAAGACGTTGTAGACGGCGTCCACAAAGTCGATGATATCGGTCACCTCGTCCTGGATCTGGTCGGGCGTCATGAAGATATGGGCGTCGTCCTGCGTGAACACGCGCACGCGAAACAGGCCGTGCAAGACCCCCGATTTCTCATGCCGGTGAACCGTTCCCACTTCGGCGAGCCGCAGCGGGAGGTCGCGGTAGCTGTGGAGCGCGGTCTTGTAGATCAACATGCCGCCGGGGCAATTCATCGGTTTGACGGCGAAGTCCCGCTCGTCGATCCGGGTGAAATACATGTTTTCTTTGTAGTGGTCCCAGTGACCGGACTGCTCCCACAGCGTGCGTTCGAGGATGATCGGAGTGCGAACCTCGCCGTAATGCCGTTTGCGGTGCTCCTCGCGCCAGAATTCCATCAGCTGGTTCAAGACGATCATGCCCTTGGGGTGGAAGAACGGAAATCCGGGCCCTTCGGGATGAAAACTGAACAGATCGAGCTGTTTGCCCAGTTTTCGGTGGTCGCGCCGTTCGGCTTCCGCCAGCAGCCGCAAGTGCTCGTCGAGTTCCTTCTGGCTCGGGAAGGCCGTTCCGTAGATGCGCTGCAGCATGGGGCGCCGCTCGTCACCCCGCCAGTAGGCCCCGGCCACACTCAGCAGCTTGAACGCCTTGATTTTTCCCGTCGACGGCAGATGCGGTCCGCGGCAGAGGTCCACGAAATCATCGTGCCGGTAATAGGTGATCGTGCCGTCATCGAGATCGCGGATCAGCTCGACTTTGTAGGGATTTCCCGCCCGTTCGTAGTACGCCAGGGCCTCGTCCTTGCTCCATTCACCCCGCTCGAACGGGTAGTCCGCCTGAACGGTCTTTTCCATCTCTTTTTCGATGGCGGCAAAGTCGTCCTCGGTCAGGGGCGGCTCGGCGTCAACGTCGTAATAGAATCCATCCTCGATAGGCGGGCCGATGGTGAGCTTCGCATCGGGCCGCACCCGGAGAATGGCCGAGGCCATCACGTGCGAGGCACTGTGCCGGAACACATCTTTGCCCCCTTCGCTGTCAAACGTGAGGATCGCTACCGTGTCGCCATCGGCCAGCGGAGTGGCCAATCCCTTGACCTCGCCGTTGATTTCGGCGCCCAGCGCGGCTTTGGCAAGCCGCGGGCCGAGGCTCTTTGCCAGGTCGAGGGCGTTCTGGCCTGCTTCCACTTCTTTATGCGACCCGTCCGGCAGGTTCACGCGTATTGTGCTCATGACAACTCCTGAATTCCGATGCGTTACGCCGCTGATATGTTGCCGCGCCCTGTAGAAAAACGCAGGGGTATGCACACCGGTTTCGCCTGATCCCGCGTGCAGAGGCGCCGACAATATCCCGAAATTGTGCCATGAACCGCACCGTAAGGTAAAGCGAAGGCCCTGCGCCTGTCACCGCAACGTGCAAATGCCATCCCGTGCAAAGTAGAAATGTCCTCGTATCCCACGCCCAGCCCCCGGAAAACCGGCCCTGCGGGGACCGATTGCGCTCATACCTCACCTGTGATAGCATCGTGTACGGTACTGGATGGGGGTCGCGTACGTGTAGAGCTGGGATAACCGGTGGCTTTCTGCGCGAGATATACTCTTTGAACAATGAGCTGCTGAAAGCGCGTCTCAACCTGTGTGCCGTCCTGCGTAACCTCGAAGATCTGCCCGAACTCGACGCGGACGCCGCGGACATGATCCGCACCTGGCGCCTGGCCGTATGTTTCTCCGTGCACGGCGGGCCCGCCGCGACCCTCGAATTCAGCGAAGGGCGTTGCCGGTATTATGCCGCGTGCCCGCCCCACCCCGACGTAAAGCTCTTTTTCCTGTCGCCGTCTCACCTGAACGGGATGTTTGCCGGAGACGCGAACCCGGTACCGCTCAAAGGGCTCTCGAAACTGCGGTTTTTGAAACACGAATTCATCCCATTGACCCGGCGGCTGGAATATTTCCTCCGCCCGGCCCCGGAAACCCTGGCCGAATCCGCCGGATTGCGCGCTCATGCGCTGTTGACGCTCCTGACGGGCGTGTTTTCCGTCCCGCACCTGGCGGCGCTCGACTCCATCGCGGCGGAGATCGCTGCCGCAACCCCCTGCGGTTCGCTGCAATTCGTCGTGGACAGCGAAGGCCCGATCGCTCATCTCATGTATGACGGCGACCGCGTGGAGGCGCAGAAAGGCCCGCTTGACCGGCCGTCGGCCCTGATGTGGTTCGCCGACTGGCCGTCGGCCTACCGCGTTCTCAGCGGCCGGCTCGACGCGTTCACGGCTGCGGGAAAAGGATTGTTGCGGCTGGACGGCACCATTCCGCTCATTGACAATACATGCCGCATCATGGATCGCGCTGCCGGCTATCTGGCCTGAGCCGGGATGAGGAGGGGACGGAGCACATGCAGACGTTCGAATACCTGCAATCCCGCGCGCTTTTCGACCGCGCCTGTGAAGTCATCCCCGGCGGCATCTACGGCCATTTCAGTCCCGCGCCCTTCGGCCAGACCGCCGCGTTTCCATTCTTTGCCGCCCGCGCCGAAGGCGCCCGGTTCCAGGATGTCGACGGCAACGAATTCATCGACTACATGTGCGCGTATGGCCTCACAATCCTCGGCTATGCCTACCGCGCCGTCGACGACGCCTTCAAAAAACAGCTCGCAAGCGCGGACGCCGCCAGCATCGCATCGCCGAAAATGATTGAGCTGGCCGAGCTGCTCGTGGAGCGCGTGGCCGGCGCCGGCTGGGCCTTTTTCGCGAAGAACGGCGCCGATGTCACGGCCTACGCGGTTACCATCGCCCGCGCCGCCACCGGACGCCGCAAGATCGTCGCGATTCGCGGCGGCTACCACGGCACGCATCCCTGGATGCAGGGCCCCGGCCACCACGGAGTCACCGACGACGAACTCCGTCACTGCATCCGCATCCCCTGGAACGACTTCGCGGCGCTCGAACGGGTGGTGGACGAGCATGGAAGCGACATCGCCGGATTCATCGCGAGCCCGTACCATCATCCCACGTTTCAGGACAGCGTACTCCCCGCGGAGGGATATTGGCGAAACGTTGAAACCCTCCTTCGCAAACACGGCATCGTGTTCATACTCGACGACGTGCGCTGCGGATTCCGCCTCCACCGCGGCGGCAGCAACGAGCGCTACGGTTTTCATCCCGATCTCATCTGTTTCTGCAAAGCGCTGGCCAACGGCTACCCCATCGCCGCCCTGGTCGGCACGGACGCCTTGCGCACCATGACCGCCAGCGTATTTCACACCGGCAGTTACTGGTTCTCCGCCGCACCCATGGCCGCGGCCATCGCAACGCTCCAGGAACTCGACCGCCTCGACGCGCCACACCGGCTCGAAGCCATCGGCCGGAAACTCAACGACGGCCTCATCCGCATCGCAAAGAGCCACGGGTTTAACCTCCGGGTCACCGGTGAACCCTGCATGGCGTATTACCGCATCACCGATGATGACTCGCAGATGCTTCATCAGCGCTGGTGCGCCGAATGCACCCGGCGCGGCGCCTATTTCACGCCGCATCACAACTGGTTCGTCTCGGCTGCCCACAGCGACGCCGAACTCCAGCGCACGTGGGACATCGCCGACGACGCGTTCCGCGCACTGAAAAAGACCCTGTGAAGAAACCGAGGTGACAGCCCGGGAGGTCAGGCATGCCACTCACTGCCGAAGAGAAAAGCCGCCTCAAGCGCACCGCTCTCGAGGTCCGGCGGCAGATCGTCGATGTCACCGCATGGTCAGGCGGCGCGCATATCGGCGGCGCCCTGAGCATGACCGACATCCTCACCATCCTGTACTGCAAATACCTCAACATCGACCCGGCCCGGCCCGATTGGCCGGACCGCGACCGGTTCGTGCTCAGCAAAGGGCACGGCGGCGTAGGGCATGCCGTGATGCTGGCCCACCGGGGCTACTTTCCGGTGGAGGATCTCAGAGAATTCAACGCAACCGGCTCTAAACTCGGCATGCACCTCGATTCAAGCAAGGCCGTGGGTGTTGATGTCTCGACCGGCTCGATGGGCCACGGGTTGCCGCAGGCCGTGGGGCTCGCGCTCGCCGCCCGCGTGCTTCACAAGAGCTGGCGGACCTATTGCGTCGTGGGTGATGGGGAAAGCAACGAGGGCTCCATCTGGGAAGCCGCCATGGCGGCCAGTCACTACAGGCTTGCGAACCTCACGGCGTTTTGCGACCGCAACCGCATGATGATCGATGGTCTCACCGAAGAAGTGATGGGGCTGGAACCCTTTGCCGCGAAATGGGTCGCGTTCGGCTGGCAGGTACGCAGCGTCAACGGCCACGATTTCGATGAACTGGCCGGCGCTATCGAGTTCGCGCTCGCGCACACCGGCGGACCCGTCATGATCATCGCGGATACGGTCAAAGGCAAAGGCGTGGATTTCATGGAGAACGACCCGGCCTGGCATTACGGCGGACTGGGCGGCGAACTGCTGGCGAAAGCGAAGGCATCTCTGGAGCGCATGGTATGAGCGCAAACGAAGGCGGACTCACCTGGACCGTGTACGACGCGGACAGACTCACCCAGCGCGAGATCTACGGCCTGGTGCTAACCGAGATGGGCGAACGCCACCCTGAGATCGTCGGGCTCAGCGCCGATCTCGCCAAATCTACCAAGATCGGCGCCTTTGGCGAACGCTTCCCGGAGCGTTTCTTTAATTTCGGCATCGCCGAACAGAACATGTTCGGCGTGGCCGCGGGCATGGCCAAAGCGGGCCTCGTCCCGTTCGTCTCGACGTTCTCCTCTTTTGCCTCCATGCGGGCCTGCGAATTCCTCCGCACCGATGTCTGTTATCAGAACCTCAACGTCAAAGTGATCGCCACTCATGGCGGCACCTCGTTCGGTTCCGCGGGCGCCACCCACCATTCTACCGAGGATCTGTCCATCGTCCGCGCATTCCCAAACCTCACGGTGATCGCCCCCGCCGACGGCATCGAAACCGCCCGGGCCGTTCGCGCCTGCATGGACGTCGCCGGCCCGGTGTATATCCGCATCGGGCGCGGCTTCGAACCGCGCGTTTACGACAGCGAAAATTACCCCTTCGGAATCGGCAAAGCGGTCGAAATGTGCCCGGGCACGGACATCACCGTCATCGGTTGCGGGCCGACGGTATACCACGCGGTCCAGGCCGCGAAAATTCTCCGCGAAGAACAGGGTTTGAGTGTCCGTGTGATCAACATGCATACCATCAAGCCCATCGACGAGGAGACGATCCTGCGCGCCGTGACCGAGACGCGCCGCATCGTGACCTTCGAAGACCACAGCGTCATTGGAGGGCTGGGCAGCGCCGTCGCCGATGTCATCGCCGCCAGTGGAAAAGGCTGCGCCTTCGAAAAAGCCGGGATCCCCGACGAATTCACGATGCACGGCCATCCTGAAGATCTCATGCACCTCTACACGATCGACACCGACGGCATCCTCAAAAAAATCGGCGAGACCCTGGGACGCGATTTCGAGGCTGACGAAGACTGGGAAGACGAGATCTAGCCATGGCGGACGACACCGGCCGCATCACCGCACGCATTGTACTACGGGCCGTGCTGCCCGTCATCAAGGTCCTGCTCGAAGACGATCCAAAAACCCGGAGACGCTTCGAGCGCGTCACCGCCACCGTACAGTTCGCAGTCGGCGGCGCTGGCAGCGAGCTGATGGCATCGCATATCATCTTCAACCAGGGCGCTTTTGAAATCGCCCATGATTTGGCCGAGCGCCCCGACCTCGTTTTCCGGTTTTCGTCGTACCGCCAGATGAACGCCCTGTTCTCCGGAAAACCGGCCCTACCGAGAGTTGAAGGCGTGCGGCATATCGGGTTGTTGCTTAAAATGCTTGCCGTGCTGATGCGTTTGAAACTGCTGATGCCCGGCAAAATGCCCAAAACTCCCGAAGAAGCCCGGCTCAAAATCAAGCTCATCCTCTACATGGTTTCGACCGCCCTGAGCCAGTTAAACCGGGCCGGCGATCCCGAGATGACCCAATGGACCCGTTCACAGCCCGACCGCGTCTATCAGTGGTCCGTTGAGCCGGAAGGCATCGCGTGCTATCTGCGCGTAAAAGCCGGCAAAACCAAGGCCGGCCGCGGCTTCTATATCCGCCGGGCGCCGTTTGTCCACATGAAATTCAACGGCATCGAAGGAGCCCTGCCTGTACTCACCAACCGCGTCGACACCGTACAGGCAATAACCCGTGGACTCGTCGAAAACATCGGATCACCCGAATACGGCGGCCAGATCGGCGATTTCATGCTCAAAATCGCCCGCATGCTGACCTGATCAGCCTGTGCGCCCACACCGGATGCCTGTAGTGCGGTCACTGGAAGCCAGGGGCTGTAATCCGCCTCAAAACTCCACCCCCAAATCGGCCATCGCCGATTCACCCCCGCCAGCGGGGGACAGGCGCGCCGTACCGAAATCTCCGGGGGTCCGGGTTCTGATGTCTCCCGTTGCGAGGCTGGCGGACGTGGCACGGTTGCCCTCCGGATTGCAGGGGCAGCCACAGGGGGGGCCGCCCATCCCAGCCCTACGCGTTGACTCGAATGCAGAGCAGGCACGGGGGCCTGCCCCTACACACACGCTTCGCGTGGCCGGAGGCGGAGAATAGCCGACAGCCCAAGGGTATGAAAACATGGACCGCGTGGACCGTGTGGACTCCCGTCTTAACTTCTCCAAGCTCGAATCGAACAGCTCTCGCTGCACGGCTTCGCTGTCTTGTGTCCCCCGCTGGCGGGGGTGGACACGCGTCTCGCGTGGCCGGGGGTGGATTTATCGCGGACATCATTCTCTCTTCCATGCTTTGGTACGGTCGCAAAGCGCGCGACGACGCCATCCCGCTGAAATTTTCAGCCGGCGCGATTCGGCAGCTTTATGATGGACCCTCAAACGGGGTACAATAACCGGGTTTCTTCAAATCGCACCCCGGGTGCGGGAAAGGATCTCAGATGACCCTTCTGGAAGTGCGGGACCTCGCCCTGCGGCTCAACGGCAAGCAAGTTCTGGGCGGCGTATCCGCCAATTTCAAGCAGGGCCGGGTGTATGCGATCGTCGGGCCGAACGGCGCGGGCAAATCCACCCTGGCCAACGTGGTCATGGGTCTGCCGGGATATACGGACTGCCAGGGCGACATCCTGTACCGGGGTGAATCGTTGAAAGGCCTGGCGGTTGACGACCGGGCGCGTAAAGGCGTGACGCTGGCCTGGCAGGAACCCGCGCGATTTGAAGGCCTGTCCGTGCACAAATTCGTGACGGCGGGCGCGAAAACGTCCAACGGCCGCGACCTCGCCGCCAAAGCGTTGCGCCAGGTCGGACTGGAACCCGCCCGCTACCTGAACCGCGCCGTCGACAAGACACTGAGCGGCGGCGAGCGCAAGCGCATCGAGCTGGCGTCGATCCTCGCCATCGAACCCGCGCTGGTGCTCATGGATGAGCCCGACTCCGGCATCGATGTGGAAGCCCTCACCCAGATGTTCAGCGCCATTCACCGCCTTAAGGAAAAGGGCAGCACGGTGATCCTGATCACGCACAGCCGCACCGTGTTGCGTCAGGCCGAGCATGCCTACCTGCTTTGCGATGGGCGTGTCATTGACGAAGGCCCCGCCAAACAGGTCGGCCAGTACTTTGAAAACCGCTGTGTCCTGTGCGACCACACCAACGAACCCGGCCTGCAGGAGGTATCATGAGCAACGCCGAACTCGTCCAGCGCCTGCTGGATTCAGTGGGCATCAAGCCGGGCCATGTGCTGAACGGCGATGTCGCCCGCCTTGAGGTCCATGGAAATCAAGTGGTCGGCGCGCACCTGGTGCCCGGCCTCGAAGTCGAGACAGCCGAGCGGGATGACGGCATCGAGGCGCATCTGCGGCTGCTGCCGGGAGCCCGGCTCGAAAAGCCGGTCCACTTGTGTTTCGGCATGTTGCCCGAAAAGGGCCAGCAGCACATTACCCTGGAAATCGACGTGGAAGAAGACGCTTCAGCGCAGGTTCTGGCCCACTGCACCTTCCCTAATGCGGTTGAGGTGGAACACCGGATGAACGCGCGGATCCGCATCGCCCCGGGCGCCAGCTATTCCTACTACGAGCGGCATGTCCACGGCCCCGGCGGCGGCGTGCAGGTGGTCCCGCACGCAACCATCGAGCTCGGCGAAAGAGCGCGGTTCAAGACCGAATTCGATCTCATCAAAGGCCGTGTCGGCGAGATGGATATTGCGTACGAGGCGATCTGCCAGGCGAACAGCGTGCTTGAGATGACGGCCCGCGTGAGCGGCAGCGGCACCGACACGGTGCGTATCCACGAAAAAGCCCGCCTGGCCGGTGAAGCGGCCCGCGCCGTGCTCGCAACCACGATTGCCTTGCGTGACGATGCCCGCGCCGAAGTGTTCAATACCATCATCGCGGATGCGCCCCACGCCCGCGGTCATGTCGACTGCAAGGAGATCGTCCAGGGCCGCGCGGTGGCCAAGGCGGTCCCGGTCGTGGAAGTGCTCAACCCCAGTGCCCATGTCACCCACGAAGCCGCCATCGGCAGCGTAGACTCCAAACAGCTGCAGACTCTGTTATCGCGCGGGCTCACGGAAGACGAAGCGGTCGATCTCATCATCGAAGGCATGCTGAGCTGAGATCGGCACGCCGGGCGCTGTGTCTGTCGCGGCTACTTCGGGGTGCCGGGTGCTGCGGGCGGATTCTATTCCGGCTCCTCGACAATGTAGCTTTCCACATGGACCGGAGCGAAGAAATGCAGCGCCAGCTCCCACAGCAGCCCGAGCCCCAGCATCAGCAGGCCGGCGGCGCACAGCGTGGCGCCGCCGAGCAGGAACGCAGCGGTCCACAATCCGGATTTCGCGGCGAAAAGCCGCGCCAGGCCCGCAACCAGGCCGCCGCCGCCGAGCCCCAGCAGCATCAGGCTCAGGAAACCAAAAAAGTGGACCGGACGATTCACGAACCGGTACAGAAACATCATGGCGCCAACGTCGATGGCCCCGCGCATGAACCGTTCGAAACCGTATTTTGAACGGCCGTAACGCCGCGGGTTGTGGTGCACGGGCACCTCGGTAATGCGGTATCCCAGTTCGTAAGCCAGTGCCGGCAACAAGCGGTGCCGCTCGCCGTAGACAGAGAGCCGCTCGACCACCTCCCGCCGAAACAGCTTGTAGCCGCAGTTGATGTCATGCAGTCTGAGCCTGAGCACCCGCGAGATGATCGCGTTGTACAGGCGGGACGGCAGTACCTTATGCCAGGGATCGTGTCGGACTTTTTTCCACCCCACGACCACATCGAAGCCTTCTTCCAGCTTTTCGAGAAAGGCCGGGATCTCGCATGGATCATCCTGCAGATCGGCATCCATGGTAAACACCAGGTCGCCCGATACCCGGTTGAATCCCGCCGCAAGCGCCATCGATTTGCCGAGATTGCGCCGAAGCCGGCAGACCTCGACTTCGGGGTGGGCGGAACGGAGAGCCGTCAGTTCTTCACAGGTGCCGTCGGTGCTGCCGTCGTCAACGAACAGAATCTGCACGTCGTGTCCGGCGCTGTGGTGCAGAATTCCTTCGGCCAGTTCCCGCACCGATTCGCGCTCGTTGCAGGCGGGGATGACAAAACTCAACTTCATGCAGGCTGCGCCCTCCTTCCCTCGAAGGATTGTATCACGGATAGCCCGCGCAGCGGGCCGGCGTTGAGAGGCGCGGGCCCGGTCAGACCGTGAAGACCCGCACCTGGTTCGCCTCGAGTGTGACTTCAGGACCCAGGGTCTCGCCGGTGAGCAACTCCGGATACGCCTTCGGAAGTGCGAGGGTCTGCGGCTGATCAGCGTGGTTGATGACAAAAAGGAACGACCCCTGCTTGCCGGTACGGCGGGTGATCTCCACGCCCGGCGGAATCGCGGTGATCGGGAAGGGCGGAAGCACGACCGCGGCAAACGCTTCCAGGGCGCCGGCCGGAAGATATACGCCGAGGTAATAGACGGCGCCTTTACCCCGGGCATTGCGCGCCGCCGCGCACTTGCCCTTCAGCGCGCCGTCCGCAAACTGCGCAATGGGCTGCGCTTCGCGGCAGGCGAGCACTTCAACCCATTTCTCCACGGTGGCCGCGGGCACGGGCGACTGGCCGCCCGCGGGCTCGAGTGTTTCGGTCTGGCCGTGATGATATGGGCGGACCTCCTCGACCGTGAGCCCCGCCATGGCAACAAATGCGCCGGGGCGCGGGTAGGCCCACATCGTGTTCGCAGGCGTGCGCGCACCCGATTGCGGCGTCAGCACGACCGTGCCGCCCGCCTGGGCGAACGCGTCGAGCCGGTCAGCGAGGGCCTTGTCGGCCAGGCATGCGCACGGGGCAAACACCACGGCGTATTTTGCGAGATCGCTGGTGATGTCGACGAAATCGCAGCCGTGGCCGCTGCGTTTGACCGCGCGGTAGATCTCGTAGCAGTGCTCGTCGTAATGGAAGCCCAGGGCGCCCGGCTGCCGTTCGATGCTCCACAGCATCGCGTAGTTGCGCAAGATCGCGACCGGCGCCTTGACCACGGTCTCCGCAAGCTGGCCCCCGAGCTTTGCCAGCTCCGCCCCCGTTTCGGCGACTTCCCGATACCGGCGCCGCACCAAACCGTCGTGATCCAGAATCCCGTGCCAATATTGCTCCGCGCCGGACAGACAGGCCCGCCAGCGGAAATAACACACGCCATCGGCGCCGTTCGCCACGGCCTGCCAGGTCCAGCGACGGAGCTCGCCGGGTTCGGGCTGCTCGCCCATCAGGCCGGTCTGCGAATCGCCCGTGGGCCCGCTCTTCTGCTCCATAACCCAGAACCGGCCCGTGAACGAGCGCGTGATTTCGTGCTGGTACGCCGGCAGAAAGGGGTCTTCTTTGCCCTCGGGATAGTTGTCCCACGATGGAAAATCAGTACAGGCGGCCAGCTTCCAGTAGTCAATTTCCGGAAACCGCCCCATGAAATTGTGTGTGACGAAATGTTTCGGGCACAGCTGCTTCAGCAAATCATACTGGGACCGTTGAAACTTCACCTGGGTATCCGATGAAAACCGGGCGAAATCGAGCCAGTGGCTGGGATTCTCCCCGGCCGGCATGTGCCGGGGCAGGGGAATCTCGTTCCACTGCTGAAACTCAAACCCCCAGAACGCGGTGCCCCACGCCTGGTTGATGCTGTCGGTATCCTTGTACTTCGCGAGCAACCAGTCGCGGAACGCGCTCTGACAATGGTCGCAATAGCAGCGGGTCGAGCTGTGGCACCCGAACTCATTGTCGGTCTGCCAGCCGATGACCCCGGGCATGTCCGCGTAATGGCGCCCCATCTGATCCACGATGCGATCGGCCAGGATCTGATACTCCGGCGCGTTCTTGCAGCAATGGCAGCGGGAGCCGGGATTGCGCACCCGCCCGTCCGCGTCCCGCTGAAGCATGGCCGGATGTTTCTGTACCGCCCACTGCGGCGGGATGCACGTGGGCGTACACAAGACCGTCGAGATGCCTTCTTTGTGGAGCGCCTGAATGACCGCGTCCATCCATTCGAAGCGGTAGCGTCCCTGTTCGGGTTCAAACCGGCTCCAGGCAAACTCGCCCATGCGCACCACGTTGATCCGCGCCTGTTTCATCAGCGGGATGTGGTCTTTCGCCTGCCGGGGCGTCCAATGCTCGGGATAGTAACACGTGCCAAAGTACATCATGCCGGTTTCCCTTCGCTCTGTGTCCGGGCGGTATCATAGCAACGGCATCCCGGCCGGGCCAATGCGCCCGTACCCGTCAGATCCCCGGCGCACCCGGTTCTCGTCACGGGGCGTCGTGGAAATACGCTTCCGGCGGAATGAGGCGGTTGCTGATGCCCGGGCCATCGTAGCGCAGATACAGCGCCTTGGATCCGCCCTCCTGGAAATACTCCACGCGCAGGGGATGGTACCCTTTCCGCAGCGCCACGTGCATGAACTTTTCCCGGATGGAATGCAGGCCGTCGTTGTCGAGGACCTTGTCGCCCAGGGTCAGGCGACTGCCGTCGTTGGAGCCAATGGTGAACGTGTAAACGCCGTCTGCCGGCGCCTCAAAATACCCCGAAAAACACAGGGCATAATTCGCGTCCTGCGGCCACGCGTCGTCGTGCACGTGTGATGCAATGCCTTCCGCGGCGGGCGTCAGCTTCGTTGTATCAGGGAGGGCGTTCCAGACACCTGTATACGCCTTGAAGGCAATGCCGGGGCGCGGGTTCGCGACCGCGGCCGCCGCGCAGGGTTCGAGCGTCTGTTGGCCGCCTTTGAGTGCGAGCTCGAAACTCCGGGCATAGTCATCGAGGGTAGTGGCGCTCTCATCCATGCGGACCACCCCTCCTTTGCGCGCCATTTCAAAAAACGTCTGGACACGCCGCTCGAACTCGGGCCGGGGCTCGACCGTGAAATGCGCGTGATCAAACGCATACAGCACATCGCCCTTGTAGCGGTTCAGCTCGAGCCAGCTGTAATCGTGACAGAGACGGGCGATTTTGACTCGTTCGAGCACCTCCGGTTCGTCTGCGACGGCCGCCTCGGCGCGGTTCCACAGCGCCTCGCCTTTCGCCATCACCTCGTCCGTCAGGTACGGGGCTTCCCAGGGGCCAATCCAGATGTCGCAGTGGATATTGTCCTTTTCCACCTTGTCGTGCAGCATATCGAGATATTCGCGGATGGGTTTGGCCGCCTTGCCGTACACGCCCTCCAGAAACTCGTTGATGGCGCGATCTTCGCCATAGTCGGCATTCCACAGGAGCTTCGCGTTCAGATAACCGCTCAACTCGTTGAACTCGCCGCTCCGCGACTGGTAATTGTCCTGTTCGAAGATCCCCGTGACGTTGTGCTCGATAAAGAACCGGATGTTGTCATCACGCACCCGCAGGTTGGGGTAGGGCACGTGAAAATGGTGGAAACTGGTCACGTAATCCCAGACCCAGAGCCGGTTGGCGACCCTGGCCCACTCCTCGGCGTCTCTGCAGAATGCCCGGTTTGCCTCGCTGTCGCACGTGGCCAGCGGGTGCATGAAACAGCATTCAATGCTGCACAGCCGGATGATGACGTTGGGGCGCGGCCGTATGGTTTTGGGCGCCTTGCGCGTCCACTGGTACGCCAGAGTCTCGATGGCCTTGTCGGGATAGTCTTGTTCGATGGCTTCGGCAACCTGATTGACCAGTTGCAGCACCGGCGCCATCTGGGAGCCTTCCTTTTCGGCAAGCGCCTGGCAGGCCGCGCATTCACAGTAGTTGTCCCAGTCATTCTGCGAAACCGAATACACGAAGGCGTCCGGGTCCGCGGCAATACGCTTTTTCAGTTCTTCCGTGACCAGACGCACCACTTCGGGGTTGGTGCAGCAAAGCTGAGTGCGCTCTTTGAGGCGTTTGCCGCCGATTTCCGAAAAATATTCCGGATGTTCGTCAAACCAGATCTTGGGCGGCACCAGCACGTCGAAGGTGTGTACAAACATGCCCGCGCCAAAACGCACCTTGCCCCCGTGCCGATCTTCCAGCGAGGCCGCGCTGCTGTTCACCCGGTTGCGCGCGCACCAGTCGCCGTCAAAACAATCGATCACGAACGGCTCCCGGTATTCCAGCACCGGGATCTGCGTGTCATCCAGCACAGCGAGCCGGAGCGTGGTTTTTTTGGGGATGCGCTCGACCTGCGCCGTAAACCATTTGCAGCCCAGATGGTCGTCAAGCAGGCCATAGACGCCGTACAGATTTCCGCGCAACGCCCCACCCGCGATGACCAGATGCGGCCCTGCCGTCCGGATGACGTAGCCCTCGTCGCCGAGCGCGTCAAAATCCACCTGCATGCCGAGCTGGCGCAAATGCCTGCTGTCGCCCAGGATGATCTCGTGCGGCCCCATCGGCACGGCATCGGTCTGCACCGGAAATTCCGCACCCGTGATTTCATGCAGGTAATGCTGCAGTTCTTCCGCGCCATAGCGGGTCGACGGCGATGCATCCTCCGCGATGACAATGGTGAAGCCGGTCTGCCCGCGCTCCGCCAGTGTCAGCGCGCCGCCTTTCGGCAGCGACCCCAGGCGCGCACAGCCGCCGCACATCAGGGCAACGGCCAACGCTGCACAGAGCATCGCCGCCCATCGATGGTATGTCCGCATGAGATAATCCTCCCTCTCAGTGAATGCAGCAATGAACACGGTACGGCGCAGGCGCCTCCGGCCTGAATGCCCTCTGCGGGCCCGGCGGGCCGGCCGGACTGCGCACTGAATGTTTTTGTCAACAAGAAGACAATCGCAGGCCCTGGCCGGACACCGGGACCGCATGAGTCAAGTCGAGGGTCAGCGGGCGGCTTCCTCAAGCGCCTGGCCGCCCTTCTGGATATCCTTGCCCATACCCCGAATCGTGTTGCACCCCATGAAACTGAACACGCCAAACACAAAGACAAGCGTAGCTGCCGTTAATTTCAACCAGGTCATACGTCATTCCTCCTGACTTCCACGCCTACAGGATAGAATGTGCGGGAAGTCGAGTCAACCAGACAGAGGCCGGGCGCGCACGTGAAGCTGGGAAGAAATGCCTGCGGCCGCACGCACCTGTCACTATTTGAAATAAAAATCGAATCCGTCCCGCACCGGCGCCGCCGAGACGCCCGAGATGAATCAATCAGTCCCCTGCGCGCCAACTACGGCCTTCACGGCCGCCAGGAGTTCGCTCATACGAAACGGTTTCGCCAGGAATCCGGCCAGCTCCCCGTCCGGGAACTGCTCTGCGGAGCCATCCGGGCCGTAGCCGCTGCACAACACAACAGGAACCGCCGGATCGATCCCGCGAATCCGCTCAAATGTCTCGCGCCCGTCCATCCCCGGCATCGCCATGTCCAGGAGCACCACAGTAATCTCGCCCGCATGCTTTTCGAACAGCGCCAGCCCGCTTTCGCCATCGGGTGCCAGCAGAGCCTGGTAACCTGCCATGCCGAGCATGGCGGCCCCCAGTTGCCGGACCTGCGGCTCGTCGTCAATAATCAACACCTTTCCCGAGCCCGCCGCCTCCACGCGCATCTCACCCGCAGCTGACTGAGGAACTGCCGCGAGTTTCGGTGGCAAGAGTACTCGAAACGCAGAGCCTTTCCCCGGAGCACTGTCGACGCGAAGCCCTCCATGATGCCGGCGGACAATCCCAAGCACGGCTGCCAGGCCCAAGCCACGGTCTGCAAACTTGGTCGAGTAGAATGGATCAAAAATGTGCTCCAGGGTGCTCTGGTCCATGCCGCATCCTGTGTCGGCAACCTCCAGATACACATATTCGCCCGGCCTCATGTTTTCCCCGGCCTGAATGACCTCCGTATCGATCCGGGCCCAGTCCACAACGCCTGTTTCAATTGTCACCACGCCCGGCTGATCTCCGAGCGCTTCGCTGGCATTGGTCACAAGGTTCATCACCACCTGCCGCAATTGCGTGGCGTCTCCTTCCACGAATGGCAGCATGTCCGTCAGGCGGAATTCCACCTGTGTGTTTTTTGAAATGGCCACACCAATGAGCCCAGCCATTTCCCGGGCCAGATCATTCAAATCCACCAGTTCCTGCACCAGCCGGCCCTTGCCCGAATAGGCCAGCATCTGCCGGCACAAATCCGCTCCGCGGGCTGCCGCGGTCGCGATATCCCGCAAATACCGCTGCACCGGAGAACCGGAATCCAGCTCGACCTGGGCCAGCTCGACATTCCCCAGCATCGCAACCAGCAGGTTGTTAAAGTCGTGCGCAATACCGCCTGCCAGCACGCCCAGGCTCTCCAGCTTCTGGGCATGCTGCATTTCCGCTTCCAGCTGCCGGTACTCTTCCTCACCGTGCCGTATCGCCGCCGATCTGCGGTGCAGGGAGC
>DAOSJS010000040.1:0-19398 GCA_035367355.1 Candidatus Hydrogenedentota bacterium | reverse complement strand
CCGCCGATCTCGGCACGCGCACCATTGACCGCGCGTACACCTACATCCCCCAGGGCGGGCTGATGGTCACCAGCATCGTCGTGCAGGGGACGGACGGCCCGCTGGCTCCGGGCGGCGGCACCGTGGTCATCAGCGGCCAGGGCTTCAGCAACGTGCTGCAGCTGACGCTGATCTTCAACGATGGGACCGCGGTCACGCTGGTGGAAGGCATCGACTTCTTCGTGGACAGCGATGGCCAGATTACGCTGACCCTGACACCTCAGCGCCTGGCTGAACTGGCCAACGGAGCCGGCCTGACCAACATTCCGCCGGGTACGGCAACGCTGCTGCTCGACACGGCCGCCGGTTCGGCGGAGATCGATGACGCCTTTGTCGTCGCGAGCGACACCACCGACGTGCTGGTCTACGAAATGACACCGGACAGTGCCTGGGTGATCGGCGGGTTCGTGGCCGAGATCATCGGGCAGAATTTCGGGGAACCGTCGGTGATGACGGCGGCCTTCGAATACAACACGCCGTCTTTGTTTGGCAAGAGAGTCAAGTCGTACGACACGGTAACGGTGCCGCTGGAAATTCTGAGCGGCCCCGAGTATCCGAACAACTCGACGAGACTGTACGTTCGGATTCCCGCGCTGCCGGGCGTGAACGACGCCTGGCCGGCGGTGATCGCCATGGATCGGCTGGTGCTGACGAAGGGCGGCGTGCCGGTCTACGGCGCACTGCCCAAGGATGGCGCCGAGAAATTTGGCCCGATCTTCACGTATTACCGCTGGTGGGAAGACGATCGGGGTGCGGTTACGACGGCGTTCTACTACGACAACGCGCTGGGCGCGAACGCACGCGAGATCATGTTGAACAGCGGCCCGCTGAATGCGGCGCTGACTGTGCCCCCGCTGAGCAGCGATTTCTTCAACGCGAAGGTGACGGGCAACACAGACTACGTGTATGTGCTGGCGCGTGCGGGTCTGGATGAGACGGTGTTCGGCGAGACCGATTTCACGGCCCTGCCGGGCGAGGGCATCGACAATGCCTGGGTCTTCGACATCCATCTGTATGCAGATGCCGCGACCACCAAAGCGCTGTTGCCGCCCGCCCGCAACCTCCTGTACCAGGAGATCGCGCCGCAATTCGTCGTGACGCCTGACACCGACGGCCTGGACGTTGTGCCGGCACGCCTGACGATCCCGACCAATTACACCTTGCTGACCGCCGGCGATATCCGCGGCGGAACCATTGCCCTGTACGGACAGCCGAGCGAGGTCAACGACCTGGTCGCACCGGCGACTGTGGACGCAACGACGGCCCTCTCCGACGGCGTGTACCAGTCGACCATTCTGGAGAGCTTCGCCGGCTTGCCGGAGTTCTTCCCGAATGCGGCTTCTGCGCCGGATACTCAGCCAGTAGAAAAGGTGCGTGCGCGTGTCTATGAATTCAGCGCACTCACACTGCGGCACGGATTCGACGCGGCGCCCGATCCCATCTTGACCTCGAGTGCCAGGATAACCGGCGGCCGCGCGGAAGGCCCGACCAGCGGCGGTACCGAGGTGATCCTGTACGGCACCGGCCTGGGCTGGGTCGAAACGGTCGAGTTCGGCACGGGCAACAACAAAGCCTACAGCCCGGCGACGATCGTCAGCGGTGGCGACACCAACCAGTTCGCGCTGCGGGTGATCTCGCCCGCAGTAAGGTCGGCCGGCCGGGTCAATATCCGCATCACGACGGCCGCGGGCAAACAGGCCGTGCTGCAAAACGGCTTCACCTACACCGGCCGCGACAGTGGCATTTTCGCCCTGCTGCTGGGCCTCGGCATGGCTCTGACCGGCATGTTCGCCGGCGGTAAAGGTGGCGATGGCGGCTGCTTCATTGCGACCGCCGCGTATGGCACCTCGATGCAGGGCGAGATCGACGTCCTGCGCAGCGTACGCGACACCTATCTGCTCGATAACGCCGTAGGCACGGCGTTCGTCGACGCCTATTACCGGGTGAGCCCGTTCATTGCCGTGGCCGTCGCGAAGAGCCCGGTTCTGGCGGCCCTGGTCCGGGTAGCACTGACACCGGTCATTGTGGTGAGCAAGATGCTCCTGGCACTGCCTCACATGTCGGCAGGCCTCGGATTGCTTGCCATGGCCGGCGTGATGTTGCGCAGGCTTACACGTAAGGCGAAGACGCGTAAAGCCTGAGGCTGGTACGTGACATAAGCCCCGACACTCCGGCGGGTTTCGAAAGAACCCGCCGGAGTCTTTTTTGTGCACCCTGCAGAACGCACTCTCTTGGAGGTGAAAGTCCTCTACAGGCCCGGCACCGGGAACCTATCCGGATGGTACAGCATGGGAATAACAATTGTGGCGACTAGAGGGCTTCATATGGACGATACGAGCCACTTGGAGGGATTTTCGACGCATGTGCGGGGAAACCGCCTGGGAACGCCGACGTCCCCGCCGGCAGCTTGGGAACGCCGACGTCCCCGCCGGCAGCTTGGGAACGCCGACGTCCTCGTCGGCAACTCATTTTGTCGGCGCGTGTGCGGGGAAACCGTCGTTTCCACTGAATACCGTTGTTTTCCTGAATAATCGCCCGGTAAACCACCCTCTACAGGGCGAAAACCCTGTAGTCTGACCGGGGGCCTCTTTCGCCTAAATCATTGTGAAATAACGCAATAAATTGAGTTCAGTTCGTTGACAACCGCTATATGTTGTGTTATTTTGTCAATGTACCGAAATGTAAGCGCTCTGCGGCCACACATGGTGCTGCATTGACTGTGCGAGGGGACGGAAGTGACGGTAGACACGATCGTCAATCTGGCGCGAGAAGCCATGCTGGTGACGCTGCTGACCGCGGCGCCGATGTTGCTGTCCGGCATGCTGATCGGGCTGCTGATCAGCGTGTTTCAGTCGGTCACGCAGATTCAAGAGATCACTTTGACGTTTGTGCCGAAAATCGTGGTGGTGATGGTGGTGTTTGTCGTGTTTTTGCCGTGGATGGTCGGCGTTGTGATGAGTTTTGTGCAGCCTCTGCTCAGCCACTTCAACGTGCTGGTACTGTAACCCATGCTTTTCGAAGCGGAAGTCTTCAAAGTATTCGTGCTCGTGTTTATACGGATCAGCGGGCTGCTGGTGAGCGCGCCGGTGCTGGGCTCGGCCAATTTTCCCGCGCGCGCGAAGATTGGGCTGGCGGTGTTGCTCGCCGCGCTGTTGACGCCCACTATTGGGCGCCTTCAGGAGCCTTTGCCGGGCGATTACCTCGTGCTGGGCGTGATGGCCGGCGCGGAGCTTGGTATCGGGCTGCTGATGGGATTTGTGATGACTCTGGTGTTTGCGGCGATTCAGGTCGCGGGCGAGGTCATGGATATGCTGAGCGGTTTCTCGCTCATGAACGTGTTTAACCCCGCCCTGGAAACTCAAGTGCCTATATTCGGCTTCTTCCTGTACATTGTCGCGGCCCTGTACCTGCTCACCGTAGACGGGCACCACCTGATGATTCGGGGACTGGTTCGCACGTTCTCGACGATGCCGCTGGGCCAGGTGGCGCTGCGGCCGGAGATTCTGGGGCAGGCTGCGCGCTGGGGCAGCCTGATGTTTGTCGACGGGCTGCTGATCGCCGCGCCCGTGGCCGGCGCTCTGCTCCTTGCGTATGTGACGATGGGGCTGATGGGCCGCGTCGTGCCGCAGATTCACCTCTTTGCGGTGGGATTCCCGTTTACGATCGCCTTGGCGCTCTTGATGACGGCTCTGTTCATCGGGGTCTACGCGGACATCCTGAGCGGGATGTTCCACCGGATGTTTCAGGGCGTCTCCTCTTTGACACAGGGAATGACGTAGACCACCCATGCCCGAACAGACCGGAGGCGAAAAAGTACTTCCAGCTTCCCCGCGAAAGATCACGAAGGCGCGGGAGGAAGGCCGGGTTGCGCGCAGTCAGGATTTGAGCAGCGCGTGGTCGCTGTGCATCGCGCTGCTGACCCTCTATTTGCTGGGTTCGAGCGCGGCGGCCGGGATGGTGTCGATCTCGCGGCATTATTTCCAGGAGGCGTCGCTGCTCGCGGACGAACTCGCGAATCCTCAGTGGGTGGCGTTGGGCGCGTTGGCGCGGATGGCTCGGATCCTGCTCCCGTTTCTGCTGGTGATGCTGGCGGGCGGCCTGGCCATGAACCTGGCGCAGGTCGGGTTTTTATTTGCACCGGCAGCGCTTACGCCCCGCTTTGAACGGCTCAATCCGTTTTCAGGGTTTCAGAAGTTTCTGAATCTGCGATCGTTTATCGAGCTCGTGAAATCGGTGGTCAAGCTGACTGCAATTGGCGCCATTGTCTACGTTACGTTCCGCAGCCGCTGGCAGGAGCTTCTCGCCTGGCCGGTATTGACGCCCGCGGGACTGGCCGGCGCGATGGCTTCGCTGGTGGGCCTGGTGTGGTTGCGGGTTGTGCTCGCGATGCTGGTGCTGGGCATTCTGGACTACGGATTTCAGCGCTGGCAGTACCTGCAGGAACTCCGGATGACCGTGCAGGAGGCGCGGGAAGAAATGAAGGAGATCGAAGGCGACCCGCGAATCCGGCAGCGGATCCGCCAGATCCAGCGCCAGATGGCGATGCAACGCATGATGCGTGCCGTGCCCGAGGCCGACGTGATCGTGACCAACCCGACGCATGTGGCCGTGGCGCTGCGGTACAACGCGCAGGAAATGGAAGTGCCTGTGGTGACAGCAAAAGGAGCCCGGCTTCTCGCGGAACGCATCCGTGCGCTGGCGGAGGAACACGAGGTCCCCATCGTGCAAAAACCGGATTTGGCCCGGATGCTCTACCGCACGCTCGAGGTGGGCCAGCCGGTGCCGGAAAACCTGTTCGTCGCCGTGGCGGAAATCCTCGCCTTTGTGTTTGAGATTGACCGCCGCGCCGGAAAACTCGGAGAGCGGTCGGGCATGTTGCACGGGCTCCGGCAACGGCGAGCCGCGGGCTAATAGCCGCAACGGGAGCGGTACATGGCTGTTGTACCACAAGAGATGGATCAGGGCCGGTGGTCGTTCGCCCGCAACCAGGACATTGTGCTGGCGGTTGCGGTGATGGGCGTCCTGGCGGTGCTGGTGATCCCTATCCCGACGGCGCTGCTGGACATCTTGCTCGCCATCAATATCTCGCTGTCCGTGGTTGTGTTGTTGACGGCGATCTATCTGCAGCATCCGGTTGATTTTGCTGTATTTCCGTCGTTGCTGCTGATGCTGACGCTGTTCCGCCTGAGCCTCAACGTGGCCTCCACGCGCCTGATTCTCAGCCAGGCCAATGCCGGGTCGATTATCAATGCATTCGGAAGCTTTGTGACCAGCGGCAGCTATATCGTCGGCATCATCATCTTCGTCATCCTGGTGGTGATCCAGCTGGTGGTCATCACACGCGGCGCCACGCGCATCTCCGAAGTCGCCGCACGCTTCACGCTGGACGCCATGCCGGGCAAACAGATGGGCGTGGACGCGGATCTCAACGCAGGATTGATCACCGAGGATCAAGCTCGGTCGCGCCGGCGCCGGATCGAGCAGGAAGCCGACTTCTATGGCGCGATGGACGGCGCGACCAAGTTCGTGCGGGGCGACGCCATCGCCGGGGTGATCATCACGCTGGTCAACATCATTGGGGGCCTGGCCATCGGGGTCCTGGTCCACAAATACGAATTGGGCGCCGCGGCTCAGGTCTATACCCAGCTCACCGTGGGCGACGGCCTGGTTTCGCAGATCCCCGCGCTGATCGTTTCGATGGCGGCGGGCTTGATCGTAACGCGCACGGCATCCCAGGAGAACCTGGGCGTGGACATGGGGAGGCAGCTGGGGGCCTATCCGCGTGCGCTGGGGATCGCCGCCGGGTTGCTTGTATTGTTTGGCATCGTGCCGGGCATGCCGGCCATCCCGTTTTTTGTGGTGGGCATTATTCTCGCCATCACGGGCTATCAGACGCACGCAGCCATCGCACGGCGAGCTGTCCTGGAAACAGCGCGCGAGGCGGCCGTGGCGGAAACCGCGGCCACGGAAGGACCGGAACGCACCGAATACCTCTTGCCCGTGGACCCGCTCAAAATTGAGCTGGGCTACGGCCTGATCGCCCTGGCCGACCCGAAACAGGGCGGCGACCTGCTGAACCGTATTCAAATCATCCGGCAGCAAATGGCGACGCGGATGGGGTTCATCGTGCCGGTGGTCCGTATCGTGGATAATATGCGGTTGCGGCCCAACGAATACCGGGTCAAGCTTCGCGAATCGGAGATCGCGCGGTTTGAACTGATGCCCGGACATTACCTGGCCATGAATCCCGGCATCGTGGAGGAAGAGATCGCTGGCATTCCGACCACGGAACCCGCCTTCGGCCTGCAGGCGCTGTGGGTCAGCGCCGAAAACCGTGACCGCGCAGAACGGATGGGATACACCATGGTCGAGCCGTCGGCGGTCCTGGCCACGCACCTCACGGAACTGATCACGACCCATGCGCCCGAACTCCTGACCCGGCAGGACGTGCAGAATCTGGTCAATGTAGTGCGGGAGTCGGCGCGGGCCGTGGTGGAAGAACTGACACCGAATGTGCTGTCGCTGGGAGAGATTCAAAAAGTGTTGCAGAACCTGCTGCGTGAGCGGGTGTCGATCCGGAACCTCGAGACCATCCTTGAAGTGCTTGCGGATTTCGCGCCGCGCACGCACGACGCGGAAGTTTTGACCGAATATGCGCGGCAGGCGCTGGCACGGCAGATTTGCGCGGATTATGTGGATGAACGGAATGCGCTGCATCTGGCGACGCTTGCGCCGGACCTGGAACGGGAGATCCTGGATGCGGTGCAGCAATCGGAAACGGGGGAATACATCCCGCTGTCGCCCGCCCGGGCAGACGCGATCGCTCGAAAGACGGTGGATGCCGTGCAGCCTCTGGTGATGAGCGGGCAGGATCCCATTGTGCTGACTTCGGCGCCGGTGCGGCGGTATTTCCGGCGCATTGTGGAGCGCTTCCTGCCGCGTATCGTGGTTTTGTCGTATAACGAAATCGACCCGGCTGTGCGACTGGAAAGCGAAGGGCAAGTGAATGGATAGGGAAACGCTGGGATTCCGCAAATTCCGGGCGCCGACGTTTGATGAGGCGCTGCGCCAGATGCGCGCCGTGCTGGGAGAGAGTGCCGTGGTCCTCCGCACGACGCAGGTCAAAGAAGGCGGGCTGTTCGGCCTCTTCGGCGAGCCGCTGGTGGAAATTACCGCCGCCGGCGCTGCTCCGCCCGCGCCGGACCCGGGCGCGCGCACCAATCTCGAATCGCGACCGCCCAGCGCCGTGGAGCGGCGCTACAAAGCCCATTCGGCGGTGGGCTCTGATCAGCGGGTCCGTGACACCGTGGAGTTCTGCCGTGAACTGGTGACTCGGGCACAGTCGCGGCTGGAGACGCGCCGCAATGCGGACAACGCCCGGGCGGCTTCCGCTCCGGGCGCGCCGGGGGCGCCGTCGGGTTCACAAACAGCGGCCCGGGCTGTGAGTGTGCCGCCGAGGCGGCATGGGAGCGACGGAAAAGGCCCGTATTCACGACCACGGAAAACAGCGTATCCCTCGGATGGCAATGCGGCGATCGCAGCGGCGCCGTTCACTCCACTGCACGGCCGGACGCAGGCCGTCGGGCCCGATCCGTCGCGCGACGAACTCCGGGAGCTCCTCCGGGTGCTCGAGGGCAATGCGTCGAGCGCGGGTCTCCCGACCGAGCTGGCCCCTCACTACCGCCGTTTGGTCGAGGCGGGCGTCTCCTCGTCGCTGGCGGCCTCGCTCCTGGGAGCCGCGGTGCGGGGCTGCAATGTGGGCGTCTTGAGCGACGAGCGGGTCCTTCGCGAGCGGCTGCGGCTCGAGCTTCGCCGGCGGGTGAGTGTAAAACGGGGGATCTGCCTCCAGGCGGACCGGTGCACGGTCGTGGCGCTGGTGGGGCCGACAGGCGTGGGCAAGACCACGAACCTGGCGAAACTGGCCGCCCAGTTTGCGGTCCGGGATCGGCGGCAGGTCGCCCTGGTGACCGCGGACACCTACCGGGTCGCGGCGCCGGATCAATTGCGCGTCTACGCGGACATCATCGGCCTGAGGATGGTCGTGGTGAATGAGCCGAGAGAAATGCGCCAGGCGCTGAAAGAGCTGCAGAACTGCGACCTGGTGCTGATCGATTCGGCAGGCAGCAGCCAGTTCAATGGCGAGCAGCTGGCGGAGCTGCAGCGCATGATGGCGGCTGCCGAACCGTCGGAGGTCCTGCTGGCAATTGCAGCCAACACGCCGCTGGAGGACCTGCGGAGCATCTGCGAAAACTTCGGCAAGGTGAATCCGACCGCGCTGATGGTGACCAAGATCGATGAGGCCCGGCGCTTCGGGACGATGTGCTCGATAGCACTCGAAACCGGGCTGCCGTTAAGTTATTTCAGTGTGGGACAGAATGTTCCGGATGATATCCTGTTGGCGGAACCCGCGATGGTGGCGAACCTCGTACTGGAAGGCAGGGACGGAAGTGGCAGATCAAGCAGAGCAGCTTCGTGAATATGTTCGCGGCAACAGGCGGCAGGCCCGCGTCCTGGCGGTCACGAGCGGCAAAGGCGGCGTAGGAAAGACAGGGACGAGCGTCAACCTGTCCATTGCGCTCGCGATGCGCGGAAAAGAGGTCGTGGTGCTCGATGCCGATTTGGGCCTGGCGAACGTCGAGGTTCTCCTGGGCCTGAATTCGCTTCACAATCTACAGCACGTGATCAACGGCGAACGCCGGATGCCGGAGATTCTGGCCGAGGGCCCGGGAGGCATCAAAGTGGTGCCGGGGAGCTCGGGTCTCGCAAAACTGGCCGATCTGGGACCCCATGCGCGCCAGCGGGTGATTGACGGCATGCAGGAACTCCAGAGCTGCGCCGATTTCATCATGATCGACACGATGGCCGGGATCAGCCAGAATGTCGCGGCATTTGCCGCCGCGGCGGACGAAATCCTGCTCGTGGTCACGCCAGAACCCTCGTCTATCGTGGACGCCTATGCCATGCTGAAGACGATTCGGATGATGCGCCACGACGCGGTGTTCAAACTGGTGGTCAATATGGTCGCGAGTGAGCAGCAGGCCCGTGCGGTCGCCGGAAAACTCATGACCGTTTCTCAGCAGTATCTCAGCCACAAACTGCATTATCTCGGTCACATTCCCCGCGATCCGCATGTGTCGCATGGGGTAATGCAGGCGGTCCCGTTCCTGTTGAAATATCCGGCCGCGCCGGCAAGCAAGGCGATTGAGGCGCTGGCCGCCAGCCTGATCAGTCAGCGCGGCTTGGTTTCAGGGCGTGGCGGCGGTTTTTTCCGGCGCTTCGCGGAAACGCTCGGCCTGGCCAGCAACGCCTGAGACACAAACCACCGCCCCCGCCTGCGCCCTCGTGAGCTGTACGCCTCTCCGGTGACTGCGGCTACGATCTGGCGTCTTTCGCGGCCTGGACGGCGTTTTTCATGAGCATCGCGATGGTCATGGGTCCGACCCCGCCCGGGACGGGCGTTATTGCGCGCGCCTTTTTGCTGGCCGCTTTGAAATCGACGTCCCCCACCAGGCGATAGCCCTTCGGGCTGGCTGCATCCTCAACCCGGTTCACGCCGACATCGATCACAACGGCGCCGTCTTTGATCATGCGCCCTTTGATGAATTCGGGCACGCCCATCGCCGCGATCAAAATATCGGCCTGTTTCGTGATCGCCGCCAGATTGCGCGTGCGGGAATGGCAGATGGTGACCGTGGCATTCGCACCCCGGGCTTTTTGGATGAGAAGTGCCGCGAGAGGTTTGCCCACGATATTGGAACGGCCAACGATGACCACGTGCTTGCCTTCGGGGCTGTTGCCCGTGCGGTTCAACAATTCCAGGCATCCGCGGGGCGTGCAGGGCATCATGGTTGGCTCGCCGATCAGCAGCTTGCCGACATTGATGGGATGAAACCCGTCAGCATCCTTGGCCGGCTCGATGGCGGAGACGACTTTGTTTTCGTCCATGTGCCTGGGCAGCGGCGACTGGACAAGGAAAGCGTGGACCTTCGGGTCTTTATTGAGCCGTTGCACGAGGTTAAGCACGCGGCGCTCTGTAGCATGGGCAGGGAGGCAGTGAACGAAGGAGTTCATGCCGAGTTCTTCGCAGGCGCGCGCCTTGCCCCGGACGTAGACATGACTGGCGGGGTCATCGCCAACGAGCACGACGGCCAGGCCCGGCGTGATTCCAGTCTTTTTGAGCGCGTCGACCTCTGTCTTGATCTCCGCGCGAATTTGAGCGGCGATCTTCTTACCATCGATGAGCCTGGCGGGTTTGGGCATGTCGTTTCTCCTCCACTTCGCGGCCGGAATATGGGTGCGGGTACGTTATCCCCGGGTCCGATGAGTATCCGCCACCGCTCCCTTTTCAATCAATCAGAACAATCCGATGATCCTGCCGTTGTCGTCGATATCCACGCGGGTCGCTCCCGGTACAGACGGCAACCCCGGCATCATGGTGATATCGCCGCAATACGGGATGATAAAGCCGGCACCGGCCGCCAGGCGCACCTGGCGAACCAGCAGGCGGAACCCCTTCGGGCGGCCTTTTAAGGCCGGGTTGTCGGACAAGGACAACGGGGTCTTGGCCATGCAGAGCGGGAGCCCCGCAAAGCCATATTCTTCGAGCCAGGCGATATCTTTGTCCGCCGCCGGACTGTAGTCGGCTCCTTCCGCGCCGTACATCGTCGTGGCGACCGTGTGGATCTTCTCGCGGATGCCCGCCTCCAGCGGATAGAGGAACTGAAACCTGTTCGGGGCGGACTGGGCTGCGTCGACGACCTTCTCGGCCAGCTCGACGCCGCCGTCGCCTCCGCGGGCATGGACGTCGCTGACGGCCGCCGAGTGCGCTCCGGCTTCGAGGGCAGCCTCGCGGACCAGCTCAATCTCGGCGGGCGTGTCGGTCGGAAAGCGGTTGATGGCGACAACGCAGGGAACGCCAAACGCGGCGACGTTCTCAATCTGTTTGGCGAGATTCGCTGCGCCCCGGCGGACGGCGTCCAGGTTTTCTTCGTGCAATCCCGGATCGAGGGGTTTTCCGGGGCGAATCGAAAAGTCGCCGCCGTGGAACTTGAGCGCGCGAATGGTCGCAACCACAACCATGGCATCGGGCCGGAGCCCGCTGTACCGGCACTTGATATCGACGAACTTCTCGGCGCCCATGTCGACGCCAAACCCGCTCTCGGTCACCACATACTCGCTGAGTTTGAGCGCGAGGCGATCAGCAAGAATCGAGCTGTTGCCGTGGGCGATATTGGCGAACGGTCCCGCGTGGACGAGGACGGGCGTGTTTTCGATGGTCTGCATGAGCGTGGGCATCAGCGCCTCGCGCAGCAGGGCCGTCATCGCACCGGCGGCCTGGAGGTCTTCCGCGGTCAGCGGAGCGCCCCGCCGGTCTTGCCCAAGCACTACCCTGCCGATGCGCTTGCGCAGGTCGTGCAACCCTTCAGCAAGCGCCAGCAGCGCCATCAATTCGCTGGCCACCGCGATGTCGAACCCGGATTCGCGCGGGACGCCATGCGCCTTTCCGCCAAGGCCTATGACGATGTTGCGCAGCGCGCGATCAGAGACGTCGACGACGCGCCGCCAGGTCACGGCATGTGGATTGATGCCGAGGGCGTTCCCCTGGTGCAGGTGGTTGTCGATCATCGCGGCGAGCAGATTGTGAGCGACGCCGACCGCGTGGATGTCGCCGGTGAGATGGAGGTTGAATTCCTCCATGGGCACGATCTGGGCATGGCCGCCGCCCGCGGCGCCGCCCTTGATGCCGAACGTGGGCCCGAGCGAAGGCTGGCGCAGACAGGCGAAAGAGCGTTTCCCGAGTTTATTCAGGCCCAGGCTGAGGCCGATCGTGGTGACGGTTTTTCCTTCGCCGAGCGGCGTGGGAGTGATTGCCGTGACATCGATATATTTGCCATCAGGGTTTCCCCGCAGGCGCTCGAGGGCTTCCAGCCGGATCTTGGCTTTGTAGCGCCCGTAAGGCTCCAACTCGTCGTCTTGAATGCCGCAGGCCGCCGCCACGTCGCCAATCCGTTTTAACGGGGCTGTCTGCGCGATGTCCAGATCGCTTAACACGGTACAGGATATCCTTATGCACGGTCGTGCGGTCGAATCAGGGTGAACATGCCGCTTGCGGAGGACGAATACTCCCGCCATGAGGCCGTATCATAGCCGAGCCTCTAAAAAGCGGTCAAACCCGGTGCGATTGAGTCCGGTTCAGATCGTTTTGAACGAAGCAGCTGCTCAGTGGACTGTCAGGGCTTCCAGTTGCGCGCCGTGATCGCCGCTTCCTCAAACACCGCGTGCATGATGGTCGTGCGGGTGTTTGTGGTGTAAATGATGTGGATCTTCTCGTCATCCGTCTGGATCGCATACGGATACGCAAAGGTGTTGTCGCCGCCGCCAATATCACGCCGGCAGGGATAGGACTGGTCGTTGTCCATCGAGATGGCCACGGTCAATGGCGAGCGCTCGTTCATGGAATTGTTGTACACGAGCAGGAGATGACCGTTTTTGAGGCGCAGAAAATCGACCGCGGCGTTCGGGTTGGGGAATTCCGTGTCTTTAGCCTCACTCCAGGTGAACCCGCCGTCGCGCGACTCGCTCCGCTGCACATAGCCGATCTCGTCGCGCTCATATCCGCCGCCTCGGCGGATGTACGCCACCAGGTACTGGTCGTCGAGCTGCGCCACCTGAGCCTGAAGATTGCCGCGCTCTGACCGGATACGGTTGGTTTCGGTCCAGGTTTTGGCTTCGTGGTTGTAGCGCAGGAAGAAGCTCGTGGTCGTGGAGGCGATCTCTTCCCGGTCCTCGCCCGTCTCGAGGTACATGGGCAGCAGAAAATCGCCATTGCGGAGGAGTTCGGGCCGGCCGCGCACCATGGTGCCTTCCTCAAAGGTAAGCATGAACGAATCCGACCACGTGACGGCGCCATCGGTCGAGATCTTCGCTTTCACACGCGCGTTGCTCCACGTGTCGCCATACCGGTTGACATAAAACAGCCAGACGAGACCATGCGGGCCTTGCCAGACCACCGGGTTGCCTTCGCCACGGTCCGGGGTGTCGGCGATGACTACCGGGTCGGACCACGTGGTTTCGCCTCTTTTCTGGCGTAAGCCATATACGGCCGTGTCGTCCTCGTATTCTCCCGATCCGCCGTAGTACGCGAGATACAGGTCGCCGCAGTCAAGCTGGGTGATGGATGCGGGATGTTTGTACTGACCCGGGAACTCCGGGCCAATCACGCGATACGTCTCTATATTCTCGCTTTGGGCGGCGGCGATGAGCGGTGCCAGGCCGAGCGCAAGCACGGTGACGGTTTTGATCATGATATGGGTCCTCCCAGGCTCGTGGATATCGGTCTATTCCGCGCTCAGTGTTGCGCGTGAACACGATGCGTGTCAAACGGGAAGGAAGGAATGGGCTCAGGCCCACGCGACCGCGGATATTTCTTTGCTGCCCGGCGCCGCGGACGCCTCGAGCGGGTGGCCTGACGCTGTCGAACGCAGGCCCCGCGACACCTGGTCAATCCAATAGAGGTACCAGCGAAGGATGACGTTGAATTCGTCGGGCCGCTCCATCATGGGGGCATGCCCGCATTTATCGATGAAGCTCAGGCGCGACAGGGCCAGTTTGTCATGGAATTCGTGGGCCACTTCAGGCGGGGTGACGACGTCGTCGCGGCCCCAGATCAGCCCTACCGGCATGGTCAGATGCCGCAGTTCGTCCGCAAGATTTTCGCGGACGGCGGATTTAGCCATTCGAAGCAGTTTGAGGGCCTTTACGTTACTGTTGAGGACTTCGAACACCTCATCTACGAGTTCTTTGGTGGCCATATCCGGATCATAGAAGGTGAGAGCCGCTTTTTCGCGCACATAGTCGTAATCTTTGCGGCGCGGAAGTGTCGTGCCCATGGTGTTTTCTTTTAATCCCGAACTCCCGGTGAGGATCATGCCGGAGACATTTTCGGGATGGGTGAGGGCGTACCGCAGCGCCACATGCCCACCGAGGGAATTCCCCAGCAAGGCAACCTTATGGAATCTCTTGTGCGTGATGAATTCGTGCAGAAACTGGCTCAACTCCTCGACGCCTGTCTTTCGCAGAGGAAGGTCGAAAAGGGGGAGTACGGGGGCCACGGCGCGATAGTCTTTGCGGAGGTCGGTGAGCACCGACTGAAAATTCTCCGGGCCGCCCATCAAGCCGTGCAGGAGAATAATTACCGAACCGGAGCCTTCTTCAAAATAGGTATAACCTGTTTCAGTCTTATACGTTAACGGCATGAATTCTCCGTCGTGAAACACGCTGGGAAGTACGCGTTTTGGCCCCTGACCCATCTACCGCTGTATTCTACCGCCGAGCCGGGAATTTGTTACCGCTTAATCCGCGCCACCCCTGTCCGGAGGAAGAGGCGCCTTTTCTCCCCGCCGCAGGATCAAAAGGTCTTCGCCATTGAAGAGGGTAATGTTCTGCTGGAGGGGATTATACTCGCGGATGATCCATCCTTCCGCGACACTGCCGCCCAATTCGCGCGTACGTTCCTGCATTTTCCCATCCGGGGTGTGAATGCGAATAAAAAAGCGGGGGGCTTTGTCGGCCGACGTGACCACGCCTCGCAACTCAACTTCTACCGTATTTCTTTTCGGGGCTGAAGCGCCTCCGGCGGGTTCGCCAGAGGCGTCCTCAAACGCGAGAACAGCATCATCGAGCGATTCCGGATCCGATGGATCGGTTCCTGCCGCGGGGGCGCCAGGCGCGGCCGTGCCGTCCTCCGAAAGCGGATCGTTGCCCAGGGCTGCTTCCGTTTCCTGCGCTGGTGCAGCTATTGTAATCTGCGGCGATCCGGAATGTTGCCCCGTCTCGTTGGCCGCATCAGAGGTGATGTGCGCCGGTCTTGGTCCGAATATCCCCGGCCGGAGCCAGGGCATGGGAATCAAGCCGTGCCACACGCCGAATATTACGCCCGCCACGATAGCCGCCATGAACACCAGGCCCAAAATGGCAAACACGGTCACCGGCCGGGTGCGTGCCGGACGCGGCTTTCCCAGCCGCTCGACGAACGTGCCGCGCAATGCGGGGAGGTCGCGGTCGGACGGGGCAGCAATGGCCCGGTCGATGGTTTGTAACGCTTTCTCGAGGTCAGTCCGGGCCTGCCGGAGTTCGGATTCGAGGCTGTCGAACTGGTCGCGGCCCAGCTCTCCCAGCTGGTGCCGGCCACGCGCCAGCTCAAGCTGCGAGTCAATGACGCGCTGGTCGGATTGGATGTCGTTTCGGAACCGCTCAAGGCGGAATTGCCAGAAGCGGATCGTTGCCGCGGCCCGGGCCCGGGCGGCTTTTTGCACCTTGGCGGCCCGTTTGCCTTCTTTTCCGGCGTCGCCAGTCTGTTCCTGGAGGCGGGACGCGGCTTCGAGGTTTATTTCGGCCTGTTTGCGGTTTCCGAAAGCTGCCCGAAGCTGATCGACCATCCAGCGAAGAAGTACTGAGGGTTCGGCCGCCTCCTCAATCAGGGGGACCCGCATGGAGAGTTCATCCATGCTGGACAGCGGCAGATCGATGTAGCCACCCGCCAGATCGGCATCACGCACGACCCGCCACGCCCGGAGGTTGATCTGCCGCCGTTCGAGGCATTCCCGCCGCCAGCGGATGCGGCCGGCCCGCTCGCTGTACATCCGGTAGTCCAGCTCGCCGACACGCGCCTCGAGAGCAAGTTCCGCCAGCTTTTCCTGCGCCGCGGTCAGCTCGATGGAGGCCTCCATCAAACGTTGGTGCAATTCGTCGTTGAATTCGGCGCGCAGCGCCTTCAAGCGGGCTTTATACTCTTCCAGTTCGGATTTCGATTGCCCGTCCGCGGCCTTTATCTCGCGCGAGACCTTCTTTTCGAGGCTGCATAGCTTTCGCAGGGTGTCGGATGCATCGATAGGCACCGAAATGCTCGTTCTCCGCCGTTTACGAGCGTCCTGCTCCTCCACCGCGGGATCTGCGGTTTGAGGCGGTTCGCGGATGAACTCCGGGTGGTCGCGGAGAAAAATGTCGGCAACGCCCCGGGGGATTTCCTCAAAACGTGGAAGGCGGATCTTAAGCTGGCACGCGATACACCGTGCCCGGCGTCCATACATGGTCTCAGTCAGGCGCATTTTCTGTCCACACAGACAAAAGATGCGTACGGCAGACGATTCCCGGGTGGGCATGTCGAAGCCTCCAGTGTAGCTTGCCTGTGTTAAGCGTACCCTGCTCTCTAAATACTTGTCAATTATGGGTATGAGCTTATGCCGCCCCTGTACTCAACGACCCGGCGGGGCGAAAGAGATGTACGAATTGCCGGAGATCTGTCAAAACGGTGATTCAGCCACGGCGAATTGACGGATTTCAGCCTCGATACCCAGGCCTGTGGCAATCGGGCGATAAGTGGTAACTTGCATCATGACAAATAGTTGCGACAGAATAGCCGCGGCCGGGACGAAGAAAATGGGGTTGGTACGCGGTTTGCTCTCTTCAGGACGGCTCTCACAGACGAGGAATTGCACAGCCTCTGCAGCCGCCCCCCCGGACCCCCAGACCGGGGGGGCACCTCTTTCCGGCGAGTCAGATCCGGTCACCTGGGGCGCAACCCCGGGAAATCATTCGGCAGACAAAGTCCCACTCGCTTGCACGCTTCTCCCAGTCAGCTCCTCTTAGCGTTTCGGTCCTGAAATTGACACCCGCGGCCTGGAAGGGTACTATCTCGCTGTAGAGCCTGTGGATTTGGGGGAAGAACAGAGCGGATTTCTTAAGGCCGCCGCCAGGAGAGCGGAATCACGCCCCTTTGGAAAGAAGGCTGCGAGCGGCATCCGGTAATCAAGCCGTCTGAATTCACGTACGGGCTCTCAGTGGATGCCATATTCCACCAGCCAATATCTGTGCAAGGATTGACAATGCATGACAATTCATCCTACGGCCATTATTGATCCCAAAGCTGAACTCGCCACAGATGTAGAGGTGCTGCCCTACAGCATTATCGGTCCGGGCGTGACCATCGGCTCCGGCACGGTCGTGGGCCCTCATTGCGTGATTGACGGCCGTACCACGATCGGCAGGAATAACCGCATCTTCAGCGGATGCCAGATCGGCGTTCTCTCCCAGGATCTCAAGCACAAAGAAGGCCTGGTCGGATGCACCCGTATCGGCGACGGCAATATGCTGCGGGAACACGTCACCATCAGCGCCAGCACCATGACCAGTCCCGACGACGACCATCGCGTCACGTCCATCGGAAATTCCTGCCTGTTGATGGCCTACACGCATGTCGCGCACGACTGCCATGTCGGCAACTTTGTGATCATGGCGAATTGTGCCTCGCTGTCCGGCCATGTCGATGTCGAAGATCGAGTCACTCTGGGCGGCTTGAGCGGCGTGCACCAGGAATGCGTCGTCGGTACGATGGCGTTTGTCGGCGGCATGACCCGCGTGGTCAAAGATGTCGTGCCGTACATGATCGTCGAGGGCAATCCCGGCATATGCCACGGCCCCAATTCCGTCGGGTTGCGGCGGGCGGGTTTTGACGCTGAGGCACGCCGCCGGATCAAGCACATGTACAAGATCATGTTCCGATCCGGCCTCAACACCACGCAGGCCTTGCACGAGATCGAAGCGACTATCGAAGAAAGCGACGAACGCAACCATTTCGTGGATTTTGTGCGGAAATCCATTCGGGGAATCACGAAATAGATTCCGCCTCAACCTGCGGGCGTGTGGACTCGCGACACATGGGCCCCATGCGCTCCCTGCGGAAGGATCTACATGGTTTCCACTCGCGTTGGCGTTATAGGAGTCGGTCACCTCGGATACCATCATGCACGGAATTATGCCGCACTCGACGGCGTTGACTTGGCCGGTGTCGTAGACATCGATGAAACGAACGGCGCCCGGGCCGCTCTCGACTTTCAGGTTCCTCATTTCCGTGAGCTGGACGACCTTCTGGCGCAGGGCATCGACGCCGCCAGCGTGGTAGTCCCCACCACCCTGCACCACGGGTTCACGCTGCGTCTGCTGGAAGCCGGTGTGGACGTCCTGGTCGAGAAACCCATCGCCCAGAGCGTGGAGAAAGCGGCTGAGATGGTCGCGGCCGCCAGGGGCGCGGGCCGGATTCTGCAGGTGGGGCATATCGAGCGGTTTAACGGCGCGGTGCGCGCACTCTTCGATGCGGTACGTCAACCGCGCTTCATTGAATGCCACCGGCTGAGCCCATTTCCGAGCCGGGGAGATGACGTCAGTGTGGTGCTTGACCTGATGATCCACGATCTCGAGATCGTACGCGCCATGGACGGCACCCGGCCGGTATCGGTCGATGCCGTGGGCGTGCCGGTGTTTTCGAAATACGAAGACATCGCCAATGCCCGCATCCGGTTTGCATCCGGGTGCGTCGCCAATCTCACCAGCAGCCGCATCTCGCTGGATCGTATGCGAAAGATCCGCATTTTCTCTCCGGAGATGTACGTCTCCACCGATTATTCGGCGGAAGAGGTGCTGATCTACCGTAAACGGCCCGGAGACCTCGCGCCCGGACAAAGCCCCATGGAGCTGATCTCGGTGGATTCGCTCCCCGTCGACCACGAGGAACCGCTGCGCATGGAGCTGGCCTCGTTCGTCCAGTGCGTACGGGCCCGGACCCGGCCGGTCGTGGATGGCGAAGATGCGCTTCAGGCACTCCAGCTCGCCCAGCAGGTTATTGACTGCATTCGGACATCGCCGTGAAACGCCTCTTTTTTGTAGCCGGAGAATCGTCTGGGGACCAGCACGGTGCCCACCTGATTCGTGCGCTGCGAGATATGGATCCGGAAGTGCAGTGCGAAGGACTCGGCGGACAGGAGATGGCCGCGGCCGGCATGGCGCTCCACTTTGACCTGGCCGGACATGCGATCATGGGCTTCACGGAAGTGCTGCAGTCGCTGAAAATGATTCGGCGGCTGTTCAAGGACACGCTCGCGCGGTTTGATGCGTCGCGCCCTGATGCCCTGGTGCTGATTGACTACCCGGGCTTCAATCTCCGCCTCGCGCGGGCGGCCCACAGCCGGGGTATCCCAGTCATTTATTACATCAGCCCGCAGATCTGGGCCTGGAAACGGGGCCGCCTTCGCACTATTGCCCGGCTCGTGCGCAAGATGCTTGTCATTCTGCCCTTCGAAAAGGAGTTGTATGAGCAGGCCGGCGTGGACTGCGTGTATGTGGGCCATCCGCTGCTGGACCACATCCCCACGGTGCAGATTGACGGAACCCTGCGCGGCGGGCTGATCATCGGGCTTTTGCCCGGCAGCCGTCAGCAGGAGATCCAGCGCCTGCTGCCGGTCATGCTGGAAACCGCCCGCGGAATTCGCACGCGGTATCCGCAGGCGCGGTTCGTTACTCCCAGTG
>DAOSJS010000039.1:0-19496 GCA_035367355.1 Candidatus Hydrogenedentota bacterium | reverse complement strand
CCGCGACTGTTCCTTGAGTTTGTGTCCGGAGGCTCCGTAGTTCACTGGACGCGAAACAAGCTGCTCTATCGCGGGGAGCCGGCCGAAGTGCTCAAACGCGTTCTGGACGTTGCCATGCAGGTCGCATGGGGGCTGAATCACGCGCACGAACAGGGTCTAGTGCATCAGGACGTGAAGCTGGGCAACGTCCTCATGACACGTGATGGCCAGGCCAAAGTGACCGATTTCGGGCTGATGCGCGCATTTGGCGCCAGCAACGCCATTTCAACGTTCTATCCCACGATGGGGACTCCGGCGTACAGTGCACCGGAACAGGGGCCGGAAACGCCGCCCAGCCATCTGGCCGACATCTGGGGATGGGGGGCTTGTGTCCTCGAAATGTGCGTGGGGGCTCCGTGCTGGGTTGATCACAAGTCCATGCTCAAGGTGTTCGAAGCGTATCGGGCCAACCGCCTTGAACGGCCGCGCATTGCGAACATGCCCGAACCTCTGGCAGATCTTCTTCAAGAGTGCTTTCGCACAAAGGCTGAGGAGCGCCCGGGGAGCATGCACCAAGTCGTGGAATTGTTGTGCGAAGTGTATCAATGGACGTTTGGGACGCCCTATGACCGGGAACCGCCGAAGGCGGAACTGGCATCGGCGGGAGTGCTCAACAACCGGGCCATATCTCTTTTCGAGCTGGGCAAAGAACAGGAGGCCGAGATCTTGTGGCAGCAGGCCCTGGCTCTGGCGCCGGACCAGCTGGAAACACGCTTCAACAACCTGTTGTATGAGTGGCGCACGGGGCGCTGCACCGACATTGTCGTCCTCCGGTCGTTGATGGAGTTGATGGAAAAAGGAGACCGTTGCCCCCAGTCGCGCTATCTTCTGGCTCGCGTCATGCTCGAGTGGGGAGACTGCCGGGTGGCCGAGGACATCCTGCACCGCATCGATCTTTCTCCTTCCAACATGCGTGAAATCGAACTGGCCCTCGCATCCGCGAAGGAGGCCAGCGAGGATACCCGGGGTCTGATCCGCACCTTTGGAAAACGCCCGCGCTCCGTCAGGACGATGCGCCTGGCTCCGAAAGGAGAATTGGCCTTCGTGGGGTATCACCGAGGCACCCTGGAAGCCTGGGATCCGTTCACAGGCGAACGGCAGAAGAAGGTCCTGGCCCACCCGGGCGGCGTGCTGGCGCTGGAGTGTTCCAGCGACGGCCGGATTCTTGTCTCGGGCGGCATGGATAACGAAATTCGCCTCTGGCATCTGCCTGAATGCTCGCTGCTGGGCGCCCTGACCGGACATTCCGCGCCGGTTCGGAGCCTGGCGCTCAACCGTGAGCGCAGCCTGCTGGTGTCTGGAAGTCAGGATAATACGGTGCGTGTCTGGGATCTCAAGGCCCGCAGTTGCCTGAATATGCTCGAAGGGCACATCGCCAGCGTGAATGCGGTTGCCGTGGATGCCGCGGGGCAGTACGCGCTGTCAGGCAGCCGCGACGCCACCGCCCGGCTCTGGCGGCTGGGCGAAGCTCAATGCGTTCGCGTCCTGACCGGCCACACGGATCGAATTCACGCAGTATGCCTGAGTGAAGATGCGCGGTTGGCCGTGACGGCCAGCCGTGACCGCCGGATTATTCTCTGGGATCTCGACACCGGGGAACCGTTGCGCACCCTTCAGGGGCACGTTACCGAGGCCTGTTCCGCGTACCTCACCCAGGACAAGTCTTGTGTCTTCACCGGGAGCCGCCAGGGTACGCTTAAACTCTGGAATGCCGACACGGGGCAGTGCATGCACACCTTCAACGGAGGCGCTCCCACGCACCTGGACGCCACCGGCACGTATGCGCTCTCGCTAGGCAAGGATGGACTCCTGAAATTCTGGCGGGTCTCGAGCAGCAGGCGGTTTCTGCCCGCCACGTTTGCCACAAGCCGCAACATTTAGCTGCGGCGAGGCTCCGGCAGCGCTCCGCCGGTTCCCAGGGTTTCAAGGGCATTTCGCGCCTCGACCGTCCGTGCGTGGTGCCGGCCAAGCTGTTCTTCAAGAATGGACAGCGCCCGCATCAGGTTGCCGATGGCCTGCGACGAGTCGCCCAGGCTGTTGTACACGAGACCCAGTTCCAGGAGATCGCGGGCCACATCGGGGTGCCGGTTTCCGCTGGTTCGCATATCCGCGCTGATGGCCTGCTTCAGGTGCTCCATGGCCTGTGGATAGTCTCCGAGCGCCCGTTTTACGGCGCCCAGCCTGCAATGCAGCGTGCCAGAACCGGCGTCGCCGCTCGTGGAGTCCGTTTCAAGTTGCAGAACCCGCGTGTAGCAGGTCTCGGCATCCTGAAACCTTCCGGTCTGTTCCAGGACTTCGCCCAGACGCATCAGATTGGCAGCCAGCTCGGGGTGTTGTGGTCCGCGCGTGGCCTCGAGGATCCGGCAGATGTGTTGATAGCTGACTGCTGCCCCCGGTGCATCGTCCAAGGCCCGCTGAACCCGCGCCAATTGCCCCAGAATGCGCATCTGTAACTCTTCACGTGCCCGAAGCGCTTCGCTGATCTGCAGTGCCTCTTCAAAAGAAGCCCGGGCACTCGCCAGCTGCTTTTCCTGGAGCTGTGCGCGCCCGAGCTCGTACAGACTCTCCGCCGACGAAACGTCTGCGGGACCATGCAGCTTGCGGCTTAAGCTCACCGCGATCTCCAGGGGTTCAAGCGCGCGCCCGGCGTCGCCGGAGCGCAGCAGCAGGCGTCCGAGTCGCCGTGCGTACACGGCTACGGCTTCTTCATCCGGCGGTTCGCACTGCTGGGCGCAGCGCAACGCCTCATCCAGGCATCGCGCCGCACCTGCTGCATCGCCCCGCTTTCGCAAAATACGGCTGAGGCTCGACAGGCACTGGTGCACGTACGGGTGGGCCTGGCCAAGGGAATCGGCGTACACGCGCAGGGCCCGGCGGTAGGTCCGTTCCATTTCGAACTCATTTTTGCTGTCTTCTGCCACCGCGACCAGATTTCGCATAGCCATGGCCAGCATGGGGTCCGCCGGGCCGTAGGCGTGCCGGATGATGTGGAGTGCGCGCCTGAACGCCTGCCGGGCTTCGTCGAGACGGCCCGTCTCACGGTACACGACGCCCAGGTTGTTGACACGCACGGCCACTTTCGGATGATTCTCGCCAAGCACGGCCTCGCCGCACGCGACGGCGTGCAGATAGTATTTCACCGCGTCCTCAGGCTGGTCGCAGGCGCGCAGATACAATCCCAGCTGATTTTGGAGCCGGCCCGTATCCTCCAGCGAAATACCCATGACTTCGGCCCAGGTTGTCACTGCGGACGCGTGGCCCAGCAGGTGGGCGCACTGCGGGTTATAGCCGTCGTGCTCTTCTTTGAACGGGAAGCTGTTCGCCGTAAACCGCAGGGCAGCTTCACACCCCGCCGCTTTGCCGTCGCCGGCCAGAGACAGCACAAACCGCTCCTGCATCAGCGCGGGTATGGAGAAAGCCCGCGGGCCGATACGCGCCACTCCCGCCCGTGAAAGAACCTGCACTATCCGCGCCAGGGCGCCCGGAGCAGCCAGGGTTGTCTGCAGGACCCCGGGCAGATGGGTGGCTCCGTCGATCAGGAAGTTCGCGTACAGTGGCTGCGGACCCATGAATGCCATCAGGGCAAACAAGTTGAACGCCGGATATTCGTGCTCGCCAAGCGAAGTAAGGGTTTCTCGGAGCAGGTATTCCAGAAGGGCCGTTGTCCTGGCCTGGTCACGGTGCGCGTGGTCTTCGGACACGCGCTCCACCGCTCCGCGCAAGGCGGCTCGCTTCGCCGGTTCCATGAAAACGCAGCCCGCGTACAGATGAAGCAGCATCGGTACGCCACGAAGATGGAAGGCCGTCTCGTCGTCTTCGGCCGTCAGCGAGGTTCCCAGCCGAGTTGTGAGGAACTCCCGTGATTCTGCCGGAAGGAAATCGGGGATTTCGTGCGCGGTGTACGCCTCGTCTGCGAGGTTTTCGGCTGAGGTAATCAATACGGAAGCTGAAATCTTCCCGGGCAACAGCGAATTCACGGCATGCAGGTCGCTCACCTGGTCGAAAATGATCAGGCTGCGAGGCTCTTCGGCCAGATGTTTTCGAACCGCCGCTATCATGCGGGCCTGTTCCCGGGATTCTGCCTCCGGAAGTCTCAACGCTGCCGCGATCTCCGCAAAGAAGCCCGGCAGTGCAGCTGGACACCCCCCGGGAACCCACCAGATCCGGTCAAAGTCTTCCCGGCACAGATAGGCCGTCTCCACCGCGAACTCGGTCTGGCATTGTGCGCTCAGGCGGAGCGGTGGCGCGGTGAGCAGGATGCGTTTCTTCTGGAGAAGGGATTCCCGCAGGCGTTCCAGCAGGTTACGCCGAATGGCAAACGCGGGATTGGACAGAAAAGGGAGGTTCGACAAGAACGCGGGCGAGTGCGCGGTGTTCCCCTTTCGGGAATGTTGACTCGGCTCACCCATATTCCGGCTTCGTTCTTCCCCAATGGTCTCAGCGCACATCGTGTACAACCAGAGGATCCGCCGTTTCGAAAAGCCCCCGCGCGTTCGATAGGGCCGCTCTGTTCATACAGATTGTCGCCAATCGGTATGAAATTTGCAAACTCTTCATGTATGAATGGGTACGGTAGCACAATGGCCCATATCGACTGCAAAGAATTCACGGACTGCGCAGTTCTTGCAGGCCAGGCCCAAAGCAAGGCCACGCGCTGCCCCCCCTCGAGGGAGCGTAAAGAGGTATGCGCACGAATGGAGCCGTTTGAAGGAGAATCGACATGACACAAGAATCGCAGCGACGTAAGCCCTTCCATGCAAAAGGCATGACCTCCTTTATCGTGACTCTCGGGTTTCTTCTCCTGGGTGTCAGTGGCATCGTGTTGTATGTGGCGCCGCGAGGACGGGTCGCTCATTGGACCGGCTGGTCCGTGATGGGGCTTGACAAGGAAACCTGGGGCGCGCTGCACACCGCGGGGGCGTTCCTTTTTCTCGTGGCGGGTGCCCTGCATCTGTATTACAATTGGACGACCTTCTTCAGCTATTTCAAGATGCGCTTTGAGAAAGGATTCAATCTGAAGCGCGAGTTTGCCTTGGCGCTGATAATCTGCGGACTGGTATTTGCCGGCGCCATCTGGAACGTTCCGCCCGTAGCGTATCTCGCCGCCTGGAACGAGGACATCAAGGATTACTGGGAAACGGTGAGTGCGCAACCGCCGGCCGCGCACGCTGAAGAATGGACCCTTCGCCAAATGGCCGAAAACCGAGGGATGGACTTGGAGGCCTTACTCGACAGGCTCAAGGAAAAAGGCTGCGAAGTCACGGATTCCGACAAAACCATCAAAAGCATCGCGGAACAACACGGCATGTCGCCCAATGCCCTGTTTGTGCTCATGGGCGCACCGCAGCACGGCGGTGGCGGGATGGGCCGGGGAGACGGCATGGGCCGGGGTGGCGGTATGGGCCGCCGGACGCTTGAGGATTTTTGCAGCCAGCACGGCATCCCAGTGCAGGATGCCGTCGACAGGCTTTCCACGGCTGGCATTGCGGCTGATGCGGGACAAACCTTGCGCGCAATTGCGGACGCTGCCGGCGTGACGCCGGCTGATATTGCCGATATCGCCGAGCGTTGAGGCATGGAGCCAGGACCAGCTCGACGCACTCCGACCGGCGCACGCAGGGCATAAGCGCCATGTGACCCAACCATCAAACACACCGTTCGCGTACTAGCTGTGCGGTGATTGTAGTTGCGAGCGGCTGCAGTCCGGCAAAGAGAACGCAGTGTGTAAATTATCTGTGTTCAACAGATTAACTGATGGATGCGCTTGGAGTCTTGCAGGTTTGACAAAGTCGACCTGACGTCGTAAAATCGCGCTATGGCGGCAGGTTCCATCTCGGGCATCCTCAGGACAGCACGAGAATCGCTTTTTGTTGAGAAAGGCCAAAGAGGTGGCCAGGAATGGCCGGGGGCCAGTTTCATTTTTTTCTCCGCAGGCGCCTCAGGTGCCCGGACCTGTTGATCTCACTCTAAACCTCCGACGACGAGACGTTGATGAGAAAAGCGACACAGTTCCCATCCAGAGCCGAGCATGTGGCGATACCCGTGTTATCTCCGAAACAGTGTGAAATTCGTGAACGCGAAGGGCGCCTTCTCGAGGTTGCCCGGGAATTGATCATCGCGCGCGGCTATCATGGCTTGACCATGGCCCGTATCGCTACCCGTCTTGGCGTGGCGAAAGCCACGGTATATCAGCATTTCAGTTGCAAGGAAGAGGTCATCATGGCCCTCGCGAGCCGCAGCGTTGACCTGCAGCGCGAGCTCGTAGAGCGGGCCGCCGCGTTCCAGGGGAACCCCCGTGAGCGCATGTTCGCCGTCGGAGAGGCGACGCAGCTGTTTGCCGCACTTCACCCGGACGATGCCCGGATCTTCCAGCTCATGAACGCCGAGGTGATCACCCAGAAGGCCGCTGAGGTGTCGTTATGGCGGCTTCGTGCATCTGCCCGGCAGACCGCCTCCGCAATCAACGGCATCATCCGGGACGCGATCGCCCAGGGAGACCTGCAACTGAAAGAAAGTGGCGCCATTGAAAGCCTGACCTACATGTTCTGGCAGATGGGTGAAAGCGCCAAGGCCGCCATGTGGAGCTGGATGCCCCCGGGGGAGTTGGGAGTTGCCAACCCGTTTGACGCCATGTTTCACAGCGGCCAGATTATTGGCGATGCCTATGGCTGGCGCCCCTTATCGAGCGACTGGGACTACCTGAGCACCCGGCGCCGGGTGCGCAGGGAAGTGTTTCCCGTCGAGTGCCGTAAGGCGTATGGTGCGAACTATTTAGAGCTTTAAGCCGTCCGTCGGCAGCGTCCTGGCCAATCTCGCGCCGCACAGAGGAGGAAAATCCGCAGTGGTCACCGGCATTGCCCACGTCTGTTTCCGTGTGGCAGATCTCGAAGCCTCCCTGGCTTTTTACACGGAGCAGCTCGGCCTCACCCGCGCGTTTGATTTTCGCAATGACGCCGGAGAGCGCACGGGAGTTTATCTTCATGTGGGGGGGCGCAATTTCATTGAACTGTTTGAGGGGGTTCCGGCAGCGCGGGATGACGCCCAATCGTACCGGCATCTCTGCCTGGAAGTGGATGATATGAAAGAGACTCTGGCTGCGCTCCGCGCGTGGGGCGTGGAGTCAACTGAGATGGAGCTGGGCGGCGATGGTGCGTGGCAGGCCTGGATCACGGATCCGGACGGCAATCCGATCGAGCTCCATCAGTATACAGACACGAGCCTTCAGACTGCCCGCCTTTCCTGACCCGGCTGGAGCGCTTGCCGTGCCTGCTGCCTTGCACGGAAAGCACTCCGGCAGGTAGGATCCCGTTTTCAACCTTTGGGGACCGCGAAAGCGCGTACTCCCAGGACAATGACATGCGTACACAGGAGATTTTGACACCATGCGAATGAGCCACCTTGTCGGTGCGCGGTACAAAGAACGGCCCGCGGAAGCGACACTCGAGAGTCACGCGTTTCTGTTGCGCGGCGGTTACGCGAGGCAAGTGGCCAATGGCATCTACTCGCTGCTCCCCCCGGGTTTTCGCGTCTGTCACAAAATCGAACAGATAATCCGCGAGGAAATGGATCGGGCCGGCGGCCAGGAGGTGCTGATGCCTGTCGTTCTGCCTCGCGAGCTCTGGGAGGAGTCGGGGAGGTATAGCGGCGTCGGTTCTGAACTCCTGCGTCTTCAGGATCGGACTGGCCACGACATGCTCCTCGCCATGACCCACGAGGAGGCCGTGGTGCATTTGTCCCGGAATGAGGTGCACAGCCATACTCAATTTCCCTTCATGCTGTACCAGATACAGACCAAATTCCGCGATGAACCTCGTTCCCGGGGCGGCTTGATTCGCGTTCGCGAATTCACCATGAAAGACGCCTACTCGTTCCACACGTCGCAGGACGATCTGGAGGCCTGCTATGCACGTTGTTACCGCGCCTATCAGCGCATTTTTGCTCGCGCGGGCATTCCGGAAGTGGCCGTGGTCGAGTCGGACTCCGGTATGATGGGCGGCTCCGTGGCGCATGAATTCATGCTCCTGACGCCCGTGGGCGAAGATACCATCGTCACCAGCGAGGACGGTTCCTATGTGGCCAATCAAGAGGTCGCCACGGGAATCATTGAAGGGCATTTGGAAGATCCGTTGCCGCTCGAAAAAGTCCATACGCCTGATTGCCGATCCATCGACGAGGTGGCCGGATTTCTCGGGGTGGAGACGCGGAAGACGGCCAAGGCCGTCTTTTACGATCGGGACAGCGAGGGCAAACTGGTTTTTGTGGTCGTTCGCGGCGACCGGGAGGTCAATGAGTCCAAACTGGCGCGGCTTATCCAGGCTGTGCCTGTGCCGGCCGATGATGTACGCATCCGGAGTATCGGCGCGGAACCCGGGTTCGCCTCGCCTCTGGGCATCGACCTGGAGAAAGTGCGCCTTATCATCGATCACACCGTCAGCACTTCCAATAACCTGGTGACTGGCGCGAACGAACGAGATTACCACTACAAAAATTTCAATCTGGACCGCGACATGCCGGGTATCGAGACCGTCGATGTGGTCGATATCGAGGCGGGCGACCTGGCCCCCGGCGGAAAGAGCCGGCTTCTGCTCCAGCGCGGCATTGAGGTCGGAAACATTTTCCAGCTGGGCCGCAAATATACCGAGTCCATGGGCATGACCTACGATGATGAACAGGGCAGGGCCCAGGTGCCGCTCATGGGCTGTTATGGCATTGGTGTCGGACGTCTGATGAGCTCCGTCATGGAAGTCCGGCGTGATGAATATGGCCCGAAATGGCCGATCACCATCGCGCCATGGCAGGTGCATCTGAATGCGCTGAAACTGGACCAGCCCGCGGTGCGGGAAGCCGCTGAAAGGCTCTACCAGGAACTGTGTGCCGCGGGCATTGAGGTGTTGTACGACGATCGGAATGCGCGGCCGGGCGTGCAGTTCGCCGACGCCGACCTGCTGGGGATTCCATTCCGTTTCATTGCAAGCGAACGAAACCTGAAAGACGGCAAGCTGGAGTGGAAACGCCGCGATACGGGAGAAAGCGGCACGATTCCGCTGGAACATGCCGCCGAGACCTGCGCGCAATGGGTTCGCGATGCATTCGCGGAAATCGAGGCCGCTGTGCCCGAATCACTCTAATCCTGCGGCCCGGCTCAGTGCCTGACGAGACTGGCTGGGCTTTAAATTGTGCCCGCCTCATGCCGGCCGCATCGCCGATAGTGGCGAATTGTCTGGATATGCGGCCCTGGTTCAGCACGCCGCTCGGCTGAGCGGCGCTTTCCCCGGCAGAGACGGTACCCCTGAACAACCTCTGGCCAGGCGCCGCAATTATGCAACCCGGTTGAAAGTCTGAGGATCAAAGGGTACAGTCAAAAGAGTCTATGCCATTGCGAAAGAGGAGTTTTTGGAGAGTGCATCGTCTGATTTTTCGCTATCAAGCGGGCGTGCTGCTCGGCTGGCTTGTGTTGGTTCTGCCTGCCTGGTCGCAGCCGGTCTGGGTAGCTTCGGACCTCTACGACCAAGTCGGAGTGGTGGTGGCCAAATCCGCTGCGCCGGAACAGAAACGGGCTGCGGAAGTCTTTGTAAAATATTGGAATCTGACAACCGGCCATGACGCCAGTGTCTCCCATGCGCCCGAAAAACGCGTGAATATCTGGATTGGCCGAAATGCCATACCGGAAGAACTCCTGGTTGACCTCAAATTCGACGGGCTCGGTGTGGACGGTTTCATCCTGGACACTCTTCGTCAACCTGTTGGAAACAAAGGCGAGGACGCGCTTAAAACGGATCGCCATATGCTGGTTCTTGGCGGAGAACGGGGCATTGTCTACGCCATGTACCACTTTTTCGAAGAATGTATGGGAGTGAGGTGGCTCGCGCCGGGGGAAGTCTATGTTCCGCAGCATGCGCCGCCCGCCTTGCCTGAGATCAGCACGCGTGTCGTGCCTGCATTCGAATACCGATACACCGATTACATGGAAGGCATCGACGACCCGGAATTTGCCGAAGCGCATAAGTTGCTGACGGACTGTGGATTCGGCCTGTTTTCTCACACAGTGTATGAGCTCGTGCCCCCGGAGACCTACTTCGCGGAACATCCCGAGTACTATTCGCTCGTCCACGGCTCGAGGCGCGCCCCGACGGCTATCGACTGGCGCGACCCGGTAGAGGCGCGCAAACATCCGCAACAGCTGGGGCAACTCTGCTTTTCAAATCCTGACGTCGCGAAAGTGATCGCCGATGAGTTACGCCGCCGCATCCGCGAGAACCCCAAACCGGGCATCTGGAGCGTCTCGCAGATGGATTGGGGGAATTACTGCGAATGCGGGGCATGCCGGTCGCTCGACGAGCGTGAGGGGACCCACGCGGCATCGCTGCTGACCTGCGTCAACCGCGTTGCCCGTGCGCTGGCCGCGGAATTCCCGGAGCATCGTATCGAGACGCTTGCACACGAATGGTCGAGAAAACCGCCGCGTCAATTGGCGCCGGAACGCAACGTGATCATCCGGCTTTCCACCAGCGAATGCGATTTTTCACGGCCTCTGGCCAACCCGAAATCTCTTGAAAACCGCCGGTTTCAGGACGATATCGACGCCTGGGCGCGACTTACCTCCAACCTGTACATCTGGGATTACGCCGCCAATCTCCATAATTTCCAGGCCCCGCACCCCAATTTTGATGTCATTCAGCCGAATCTGCAGTTTTTCAAGGAACGTGGCGCGATTGGTGTTTTTGAGCAAGGCTGTCCGGGGCCGGGGGGCGAATTCGCCGCGCTTCGGCAATACCTCCTGGGCACCTGCCTGTGGGAGCCCGGCCGTGGGGCGCGCGCGGTGATTTCGGAATTCATCAACCTCTACTATGGCCCGGCGGCGCAGCATATCCGGGATTATCTGGCTCTTATGACCCAGGCCATGCAGGACGCCGAGATCCCTCTGACGTGCTTTGATGGAGGCGCCTGGATGGACTACAAGTTCGTCAGCAAGGCGCAGGAGATCTTCAGAAAGGCCACCGAAGCCGTGGGCGATGCGGAACCGTTTAAGCAACGCCTGGAGCTCGCGAACGTGCCGCTTCAATATGCATCGCTGGTCTGCCCGCCAGATTTATTGTACGAGCGCTATGCAGTCACTCTGCGCCGCCCTCTGGGCCCGACGCTCGACGAATATGTGGCGGTGCTCCAGGGCCTCGGGATTACCCATACGGTTGACAAAGAGCCATTTGAAGCCGTGGTGGAGCAGATCGGAGGGGTCACGCCACCCCGGCGGATCGAGTCAGAGCTCCGCATCCTGGAGAACGAGTATTACCTTATCTGGGTGGCGCCGGCGCTGGATGGAGCTGTCATTCGCTGGCGCGACAAGAAACTGGGCGTTGAGCTCCTCCAGGGCTATCGCTGCTACGGGCGCGGACCCGGGACACTCCAGGAGTGGTATCACACCCCTGAGGCTCAGGAGCGTGCTGTTGCGTCCGGCTATACGGTGGATTCGCCGACTTTATATGCCCTGGCGCTCAACACCCAGCTTCCCAATGGTCTTGCCATGAAACGCGAAATGGAGCTGCGTCCGGCCTCGCCGGAATTCGCCATTACACTTACGTTGACGAACACGAGCCAGGAACCGATTTCGCCCAACGTGAAGATTCACCCCGAGTTCGCTCTGGGCAACGAATCACATCCCGAGATCTGGTTCGAAGAAAACAACCGATGGACAGCTGTCCCCAGCGCCGCTCTCAACCCGCAATCCATGGGCGGAGATTACCTGAAGCCTTTGAATGGCAGCCGCTGGGCCTTCCGCCTTCCCAGCCGGGGCCTCACGCTCATTAATCAATTTGTCCCGTACCAGGTCGAGAGCCTGTTTTATTTCTACAACACGCTCGACTCCGCGGAACACATCAATCTCGAGCTAATCCCGAAACAGGATCCGCTCCAACCCGGCCGGAGCCGCCAGCTCAAATCCATCTACTCGACCTCGGCGAAGCGGCTTCCCTGAGGACCTGCGCGCACCGCGAGCAGTTCGATCAGCCCTTTGCGGCGCGGTAGAGCTCGTTCACTTTCGCCCAATCAACAACGTGCCACCAGGCATCGATGTAATCGGGGCGCCTGTTCTGATACTTGAGGTAATAGGCGTGTTCCCAGACGTCGAGCCCGAGGATGGGCGTGTGTCCGTCCATGAGCGGTGAGTCCTGGTTGGCGGTGCTGAGTACCTGGAGCTTGCCGCTGCTGTTGAACACCAGCCAGGCCCAGCCGCTGCCGAAGCGGTTCGCCGCGGCGTCCGCGAACTTTTCCTTGAACGGGCCCACGCCGCCAAATTCGGCATTTATGGCATCCGCTACTGCGCCGGAGGGGTCGCCGCCTTTGCCGGGACCCATCAGCTGCCAGAACAGGCTGTGATTGGCGTGGCCGCCGCCATGATTGATCACCGCCTGCCGGACTTTCTCGGGAACTGCAGTGATCTTGCGCAGGATATCTTCGACGGTCTTTCCTTCAAAACCTGACACACCTTCGAGGGCTGCGTTCAATTTAGCGACGTATCCTCCGTGGTGTTTGCTGTGATGGATCTCCATCGTGCGTGCATCGATATACGGTTCGAGCGCATCGGGCGCATAGGGGAGTTCAGGCAATTGAAATGCCATGGTCAGTTCCTCCATTTCGGCTCTGTTATGCTGTGCGCGCCGCCTTTCGGGCGCATCAAGGGAATAACACCCGTGCGCCCGCGATTGTTTCCGTGGCAGACTTCTTGTTCTCTCAGACGATTTGCGCGCGGGCCTGACCACGCGCTAGACTGCCCGCGCGCGAACAAATCCCAAGGGGATTGGAGGATATCCTTCGATGGCAGGATGGGTGCGGGTTTGCGCGCTTGAAGAGCTCCCGCCGGGGACTCAGCGCGAGGTCGTGTGCGGCATGGGAGAGCCGGTCGCGCTTTTCAACGTCGGCGGAAAAATCCATGCTATAAGCGGCCAGTGCCCTCACCAGGGAGGCCCGCTGGCGGAAGGGCGCGTGGACAACGGCAGCGTGTCGTGTCCCTGGCATGGTTGGCGCTTTTCGCTCACGCCCAGCACCACGCCGCCCAATGACTTGATACGGCACTACCGGACTGAGATTCGGGACGACGGGCTCTATATTGCCCCGCCCCGGTGACGGCAGGTTTCACAATCCCGGCCGTTTCCCGCTATAATCTTTTTACTGATGCTGCAGAGTGCTCATGAACGAGACTGCTGATAACACACACCGGCCGGAATCCGTGGAAGTCACCCGCGACCTTCTGCTCCGGCATGATCGGCCTGGACCGCGCTACACCAGCTATCCCACCGTGCCCGCCTGGTCGGCGCAGTTCGGTCCTCCGGAGTATCGTGCCTGCCTGGAACTCGCAGCGTCGAGATCCGGCGAGCCGTTGTCGCTTTATGTGCATATTCCTTTTTGCCGGAAGCGCTGCGCATTTTGCGGGTGCAATTCGATCGCGACGCAGGAGCCCGGCGTGGCCGGCACGTATCTGGACCATGTCGAGCTGGAACTCCAGATGCTGTCGGAGCTGCTGGCCTGGAGCCGGCCGCTCAAGCAGATCCATTGGGGCGGCGGCACCCCCACCTATCTGGACATGGCGCAGCTCGAGCGCCTCTTCCAGGCCATCGCAGACCGGTTTGATATCCCGGAGGATGCGGAGATCTCGATCGAGGCGGATCCCCGCGTCACCACCGTTGACCAGGTGACTCTGCTCCGAAAGCTCGGATTCAACCGGATCAGCCTGGGGGTGCAGGACCTGGATGAGCGGGTTCAGGCTGAGATCGGCCGCCACCAGACGGAAGCGCAGACCCGCGCCCTGGTGACCCTGTGTCGCGAGGCGGGGTTTGAAGGCATCAACCTGGATTTGATCTACGGCCTTCCCGGGCAGACCCCCGGCCAGTGGGCAACTACGATCTCCCGGATCATTGAGATGCAACCCGACCGCCTCGCGGTCTACAGCTGCGCCTATCTCCCGGACAAGATGCTCAACCAGCGCCGGCTCGACTCCGCGAAAATGCCCACGGGTCCCGAAAAATACGCCCTGTTCGCAACGGCACGCCAGATGTTCACCGCGGCGGGCTACCGGGCCATTGGCATGGACCATTTCGCGCTGCCGCACGATGAATTGACCCGCGCCATGGATGAACGGCGTCTTCATCGCAATTTCATGGGCTACACGGCCGTGCCCTCGTCAGATATGGTCGCCTGCGGCATCTCGGCCATCGGCGAAGTGGGCGGCGGTTATGCGCAGAACGAAAAAGAGCTCGCACCGTACTACGAAGCGCTCGACGCGGGCCGTTTTGCAACCGCGCTGGGCTGCCGGCTTACACCCGACGATGAAATCCGCCGCTGGACCATTCGTGAGCTGATGTGCAACTTCCATGTGAGGTTCACGCAATTGCAGACGCGGTATGGCGTGGAATTTGAAGATTATTTCATCGGCGAGTTGAAGGATTTGCGCGAGTTCGAGCGCGAAGGGTTTGTAACCTGGGAAAGCACCGGGCTCACGGTCCTGCCGCTTGGCCAGATATTTGTCCGCAACATCGCTATGGCCTTTGACACAAGCCTGAAAGGCAAAGGAGCGCCGCCGGAGCGCTTCTCGCGTACGGTATGATGCATCCAGTGAAGCAGGCCATTGTCGTTGGCGGCGGGGTGACCGGATTATGCGCCGCGTTCTACCTCGCCCGGGACCTGGGCCGGGAACATGTGACTCTGCTCGAAGCCGGTGATAGCGCCGGCGGGACGACCCGGAGTGAAGCGGCCGATGGGTATGCCTGCGATTGCGGCCCCAATGGCTTCCTTGACCGCGAACCCGCCACCCTCGAATGGATAGAGGCGCTTGGGCTGTCCGGCGAGTTGCTCCGGGCCAACGAATTCGCCAAACGCCGATTTATTTACACCGGTGGGCGGCTTCACGAAGTGGTTGGCCCGCCCCGCTTTTTTTTCAGCCCGATGCTTTCCATAAAAGGCCGCCTGAGGCTGATGTGCGAGCCGTTTATCCCTGGGCGGCGCGATCATACGGGCGAGACGATCTGGGCGTTTGCGGCGCGCCGCATCGGCACGGAGGCCGCCAACATCCTCGTCGATCCAATGGCCAGCGGGGTATTTGGCGGCGATGCGCGGGTGCTGTCGCTCGAACACTGCTTTCCGCGGATGGCGGCGGTCGAACGCGACTACGGCGGCCTCACCCGGGCGCTGATCAGCAAACGGCTGCAGAGGATGGCCGTCAGCCCCCTGGGGCCTTCGGGCAGACTGACCAGCTTTCGGGAAGGTATCGGGCGGCTGCCCGTAGAGGCGGCGAAGGCGCTGGGTGACGTCCTGCGAACCGGCGAACGCGTCCTCCGCATCACTACGACGTCCGAAGGCCACTATGCCCTGGAATCCAGCAGCGGCGAGACCTATTACGCGCGCTCTGTAATATTTGCGGCCCCTTCGTACGCGGCCGCGGAATGTTGTCGCGAGTTTGATGTGTCCGCGGGCAAAGCCCTCGAGTCTATTCGTTACGCCGACATTGCGGTTGTGTGTACGGGGTATCCCCGTGCGGCTGTACGCGGAAACACCAACGGCTTCGGTTTTCTGGTGCCGCGCCACGAGAATCTTCGCGTGCTGGGATGCCTCTGGACATCGACCATGTTTCCGGAGCAGGCCCCTCCGGAACGCACGCTCCTGCGCACCATGTTCGGGGGGTATACGGATCCGGAAACCGCCGCACTCAGCGATGACGAATTGATGGCTCTCGTACGCCGTGAGCTGCATCCGATTATGGGAATAGAAGGGGAACCCGAGCTCCTCCGGATCTACCGCTGGCGGCGCGGTATTCCGCAGTACCTTGTCGGCCACGGAGACATTCTGCGCGAAATTGAGGCTGCGGAGGCGCGTCATCCCGGGCTTTTCTTTGCGGGTAACGCATACCGCGGCGTCGGACTGAACGACTCCGTTCTTTCGGCCTTGCGCGCCTGCCGGCTGGCGACCGCATTTCTTCGCTCGGCCTGAGCTCGCCGAGCGTGCCCGCATGGGCATAGTCCCCGGTTCGCTGCAGAAAACGGCGTTCTGTTGAGCCGATGCCCGCGCCTGAAGTTTCCCTTAGCCGGACTGGAGTGATACTATTCCGATCCTGGCTTGACGCGGGGTTTTCCTGGCATCCCGCAGATAATCAACACCCTGTACGCGCGGACAGGAATCTGCGTACGAAAGCTGCCATTTTGGTGGAGGACCGATATGACGAATCAACCGGATGCTGATGGCCGGTTCATGAATTCAGCGCTGGACCCGTGCTACCGCACCCCGTTTCCGAACTCGCGAAAGATCTACGTGACCGGCTCCGCGCCCTCTGTGCGGGTGGGCATGCGGGAAATTGCGCAAGCCCCGACATTCAACGCGGATGGCGAGCCCACTCAAAACCCCTGCATCACGGTATATGACACTTCGGGACCGTATACCGATCCCGATGCGAACATTGATCTGCGCGCGGGGCTTCCGCCAGTTCGCGAACCCTGGATAGGCTCCCGGCCGGATTTGGAAATGGTCGAGCGCACGCAAACGGAACCCTCTCCAGAGCGGCCGCGCGGCGTGTATCGTGCAAAACCGGGGGCGCGCGCGACGCAGATGGATTGCGCCAAACGAGGCGAGATCACGCCGGAGATGGAATATGTGGCAATACGCGAGAACGCCCGGTGGCAGGACGCCCCTGAAGAACTGAAGCGCCGCCACCCGGGAGAGGCATGGGGCGCGCGGATTCCGGACGAGATCACGCCTGAATTCGTGCGCGATGAGGTCGCCAGGGGCCGGGCGATCATTCCCGCCAATGTGAATCACCCTGAACTGGAGCCCATGATTATTGGCCGCAACTTCAAGGTAAAAATCAACGCCAACCTGGGCAATTCCGCGCATTCGTCCTCGGTGCACGAAGAAGTCGAGAAGATGTTGTGGGCGATCCGCTGGGGCGCCGACACGGTGATGGATCTGTCGACTGCGGAGCCCATCCAGGCTACCCGGGAATCGATCCTTCGTAATTGTCCCGTACCGGTGGGCACGGTTCCCATTTACGAGGCGCTCGAGCGGGTAGGCGGCGCTCCGGAAGACCTGACGTGGGAGGTGTTTCGCGATACGGTCATCGCGCAGGCGGAGCAGGGCGTCGACTACATGACCATTCACGCGGGTGTGCTGCTGCCGTTTATCCATCTGGCTGCCAGAAGGACCACAGGCATTGTGAGCCGGGGCGGCTCGATCATGGGCCGGTGGTGCCTCGCCCACCACAAGGAAAACTTCCTGTTTACCCACTGGGACGAACTCTGCGAGATCATGGCGTCTTGCGATGTCGCGTTTTCCATTGGAGATGGCCTGCGCCCCGGCAGCCTGGCCGACGCCAACGACGAAGCGCAGTTCGCGGAATTGAAGGCACAGGGCGGTTTGACCCGGCGCGCCTGGGAATTCGGCGTCCAGGTCATGAATGAGGGTCCGGGCCACGTCCCCCTGCACCTCATCAAAGAGAACATGGACCGGCAGCTGGAATGGTGCGGCGAAGCGCCGTTTTATACCCTGGGCCCGATCATTACCGACATTTCCCCCGGCTACGACCACCTGGCATCGGCCATCGGCGCGGCGCTGATCGGGTGGTACGGCACGGCCATGTTGTGTTACGTGACGCCGAAAGAACACCTGGGACTGCCCGACCGCAATGACGTGCGGGAGGGAGTGGTCGCGTACCGGATTGCGGCACATGCGGCAGACCTGGCAAAAGGTCATCCGGCCGCGCAGATTCGTGACAATGCCCTGAGCAAGGCTCGCTTCGAGTTCCGGTGGGAAGATCAGTTCAACCTGTCGCTCGACCCCGACCGTGCCCGTGCCTTTCACGATGAGACTTTGCCACAGCGCGGGGAAAAACTGGCGCATTTCTGCTCCATGTGCGGACCAAAGTTCTGCGCGATGGCTCTCTCGCGGCAGGTCCGGGACGAGGCGTTCATCCAACAGGGTCTGCAGGAGCAGGCGGCCGCGTTCAAAGAAGGCGGCTCGGCGCTCTACCGTAAGGTATAATCCCGTTCGGAGGAGGCCTGTACGGCAAAAGCAGCGACACCATGCGTATTGGCACGATCACACTCGATAAACCTCTTGCTCTGGCGCCCATGGAGGATGTCACGGATTATTCATTCCGGACGATCTGCAAAGAAATGGGGGCGGACCTCCTGTACACCGAGTTTGCAAGCTCGGAGGCCCTGATACGCGAAGCTGGAAAAACGCTCGACAAGATCCGCATCCGCGACGAAGAGCGCCCCATTGCTGTGCAGATCTTCGGCAACGCGGAATCCTCGATGGAAGGTGCAGCGCAGGTCGCCGAACAGGCAGGCCCCGATTTTGTCGACGTCAATTGCGGCTGCTGGGTAAAAAAAGTCGCTCTGCGCGGAGCCGGCGCCGGATTGCTTCAGGACATCCGGAAATTTGAACGCGTTGTGCGGGGCGTCCTTGCCGGCACCTCCCTGCCTGTCACCGTAAAAACACGCCTGGGCTGGGACGCCGACAGCATCATCATTCTGGATGTTGCCCGTATGCTCGAAGATCTGGGCGTGCAGGCGTTGACGGTCCATTGCAGGACCCGGAAGCAGGGGCACAGCGGACAGGCCGACTGGGGCTGGCTCGAACGTCTGAAGAATACGGTCAGCCTGCCGATCATCGGCAATGGGGATGTCACCAGCCCGGAAGACGTCAAGCGCATGTTTGAGACGGGCTGTGACGGCGTCATGATCGGCCGGGGGGCCATACAGAACCCCTGGATATTCAGGCAGGCGAAGCATTATCTGGCTACTGGCGAAGCGCTTGAACCACCGTCGGTCCCTGAACGCGTCGCGCTGTGTATCAGCCATCTGCGGCGCAGCATTGGAGTGAAAGGGGAGCGGAAAGGGATCGTCGAGTTTCGAAAACACTACAGCGGATACCTCAAGAACCTGCCGCACGTGTCCAGACTCCGCCTCGAATTGATGGAAATGTACGATCTCGAATCCATTGAGGAACGACTGTGTCGCTTCCGTGATGAGTACGCGGAGCTTCAGCCAGATGCGGCCTTGCTTCCCGATGCGCCTGGCTGAGTATTCTCGTTCTGCGCTGTGCGTGAAACCGCGATGCCCTCGTACGGCGGATGCGGAAAGGCTGGGGGATACGTTGGATGCTTGACGACCTGAAAGAGCGGGTGTGGCGGGCCAACCGCGACCTGGTCGCCCGTGGCCTCGTATTTGCGACCTGGGGCAACGCCAGTGCCTTTGACCGTGCGAGCGCCAAACTGGTCATCAAGCCCAGCGGCGTGGCGTATGACGCCATGCGCCCCGAAGATATGGTCGTGGTCGATGTGGATGGCCGCGTCGCAGAGGGTTCCCTGAGACCGTCGTCGGATACCGCAACGCATCTGGAGCTTTACAAGGCGTTTCCTGAGATTGGCGGCGTTGTGCACACGCACTCGCATTTTGCGACCGTATGGGCCCAGGCCG
>DAOSJS010000038.1:0-19792 GCA_035367355.1 Candidatus Hydrogenedentota bacterium | reverse complement strand
GCTCGGAGTGCACGCGGCACCCCGGGCGCACCGGGCCCCCGCCGTATAGTGGATGTCCTGGGTGATGGGATCGCTCTTCGCAACGCGCCGGGCCTCCTCGGGGAAGGGCCGGAGATCGAGCGCCGCGAAACGCCGGACTGAGGACTCATACCGGGCCTGGGCGGGCACGATGCGCAGGCCGGTGCGGTCGCCAGCGAGCCGGCATCCCTCCGCGAGCCGGGTCAGCACTCGAACCGCCAGCGCCAGGGCATCGCCGGACTGGTGCGGCGCTGCTCCACAGAGCGCTTCGATGCACTCGCTGAGTCCGTCCACGGCAATGGCATACACCGCCTTGGAGATATCGAGCAGGGGCGGATGAGCGGGCGACTCCGCCAGAAACACCAGGGGGCCGAGCGCGCGCAGCGCGGCGAGGCGTTCAAGAAACGCGCACTTCTCCTGGTGCGCCTGAGCGGCCAGATCAACCAGGGCGTCGAGGTTTTCCATCAGGGCGGTTTCGTTTGTGGAACGAAACGCCATGCGCGCCAGATTGAGATTGACCACGTGAGCGACAGGGCTGCCGTCACGGAAAGGCGGGCACGCGGCATCATCGCACGGGCGGTCGAACTCGATCTCGAGGAGTCCGGAGGCCAGGGCGGTTTCGGCCAGGCGTACAAGGATGTTGCGGCAGCCGCGCCGTGCAAACGTGGAACGATCCAGGACGAACCTCAGCAGGGGCAGGTTCGTGGCGTTGGCCTGCAGGTAGATGGCCAAAATGTCGTCCATGAGTTGTTGGGCGAGCGGTTCGAAATCCGCGTAGACCCGGCCTTCGACGACCTGGGCCGGCCCCGCGGCTTTTCGGCGCGCCAGCCGCGCGGGGACATCCCAGCTCAGCGTGAGTTCGGGCTTGGCCGCGCGTTGCGTGGCGTCCGTCCCGAGCACAAAGAGCAGGATTTGAGCCGCCCGCTGGCGTTCCTGGGCGGTGGTGTTGCCCAGAAACGGACTGAGGTATACGTGGGGCATATCCCAGGAGACCGGTCCGGCAAAATGGGCGTCGACCTGCGTGCGGAACCGGCCCAGCTGAACCAGCAGGCTTTCCAGGTCTTGAGGCGGAGCGGCCAGGCGGGACACGCCCGGCAGCCCGCCGCCGTAGCGCACAAGAAAGCCGATCGGCGCGGAAAAACCCTGAAACCGGTCGACGTAGCCCAGGCCGCACAGGTGCAGGTCGCCGAAGACGTGGGCGTCGACGATGCGCTCGGAAAATACCTGCGTAAGCGCATATTCACGCTTCACCCGTTGCGCGAGGAACCGGTCGGTCGTCTCGGGGTCCTGGCGGCACATCCGTTCGGTTTCGCCCGGTGTGCAGATGATCCGTTCGGCGTCGTACAGAGGGACGCCGATCCGCATGTGGCGGCGGCGGAACTCTTCGAGACCGCGCTCGGCGAGTTTGGCGTCGACCAATTCGCGCACGAGGGCTGTTGTCAGAGGGTTGACTCCGGCCGACAGGATTTGCGTCTCGACCTCCAGCGCGATGGATTCGGCACGCGCGCGGTCGAGCCGGGTTTCGCGCACCAGCGCATCGACAATACGCGAGCGGTCCCATCCGGAGAGGGTCTCGCTGCTGGTCCGGACAAAGAGGGCGCCCTGGTGGGTTTCATCACGGAGCCGCTGCTCCCACTGGGCCTCGTCAAATTCATCGAGAAGATGCTGGAGGTCGCCCTGGCGCAACCGGGTGACGCGGGTCCGTTTGCGCCGGTGGCGCGCAAAAGCCAGGGCGGTTCGCGCGTGGCCCATTTCCAGGAGGACTTTCTCGACCGCATCCTGCACCTGGGCAACCGTGGGCGCCCGGCCTTCGTAGCGTTTGCTGAGAAAAATGGTTACACCGGACGCGAGACTCATGGCGCGGTCGCGGTCTCCCTCGCCGGCAGCGTCCGCTGCCCGCAGGATCGCAGCGGCGATCTTGTTTTTATCGTAGGGCTCTTCGCGGCCATCGCGCTTGATGACCATGCGGACAGGCGCCGGTGGGCGCATCAGCGGAGAGTCAAACCGCAACTGCTCGTCGTACGCCCCTTCGCGCGCCGCCTCCGAGGGCCGGCAGCCGTTTTCGGCACGGTGTTCTTCTGGATCAGTCATCTGTTTCCGTTGCGAAATGGCGCAGGCAATGCCCCGCGGCGTTCAGATACAGTGCAATGGCGTGTAAGGCATCAGTTTAGCGGCTTTTGACCGGAGACACAAGCGCAAGCGCGGCGGTACATTCGGGCCGGCCGGCAGGCTGTCAGATGAGCAACCCCTTCAACTCATCCATGAATTCATTCAAGTCTTTGAACTGGCGGTAGACCGAGGCGAAGCGGACATAAGCCACTTGGTCGATGTCTTTGAGCCGATCCATGACGGCGGCCCCGATGGCTTCTGTGGAAATTTCGTTGTCGGAGGAGTTGAACAGTGCGCGCTCGACACCGTCGATGAGGGAATCGACCTGTTCGAGGCTGACAGGGCGTTTTTCACAGGCTTTGAGGATGCCGCTCTTGATTTTCCAGCGGTCAAAGGCCTCGCGCCGCCCATCCTTCTTAATGACCATCTGGGCGATCTCTTCGATGCGTTCGTAGGTGGTGAAACGGCGGCCGCAGCGGAGACATTCCCGCCGGCGGCGAATGGAATCGCCTTCCTTGGATGACCGGGAATCCACGACTTTGCCTTCGGTGTGACTGCAGAATGGACAACGCATGGGGGATCGCCTTCCGGTACTTACCTTAATGCTACCACAAGAGATTCCAATTTTCGGCGCTCAACAACTATATGTTGTGGGATGACTTTAACAAATTGGGGCGGGAGCGTCAAGATAGAAGGACAGCTGAGTTTCACCGTACGTGCGGACGCGGTCGCGCTGGAAGGGCCCGAAGCGCTCTTCCAGCGTGAGGCGGGACGCATGTTCGAGCACAATGACCCCGCCGGCAGCCAGAAGTGCGTGCTGGGCGATTCGGGTCAGGAGTGGGGCAAAATCAACCATTTTGAACGGAGGATCGGCATAGATGATGTCAAAGGGGGGGAGATTTCCGAGTTTTTCAAGCCCCCCCGGAAGTGTGGCCTGCACGCAGACAGCCAGGGAATCCAGCCGGGTTTTTTGCAGATTGGGCCGGATATACTGGAGATCCTTGTCGACAAAGACGGCACAGGACGCGCCACGGCTGAGCGCCTCGATGCCGTTCGCCCCTGAGCCGGCATAAAGATCCAGAAATCGGGACAGCGAAACCCGGGGTCCGAGGATGTTGAACAGGCTTTCACGCACGCGATCCAGGGTAGGCCGGACTTTCATGCCTTTCGGTGCACAAAGCCGCATCCCTTTGGCTTTTCCGGCGATTATGCGCATGAAAAACACCTTTTGTGAAGTGGCGCCGCAGGGCAGAAGCCGGTGGGGATAACTCTGCCAGTTTGGCCAAGATCGGGCGTAACTGGCATAAAATTCAAGAATATATAGGGCACACCACCTCGCTCCCTGTCGCATTGCTCCGTCTGAGTGGCGCAGATCGGCAAAAGTGACGTAACTTGCGTGTTTTCAACAGGATACAGACGCCGGCCTGGCCGGATGGTATCCGGTTTCCAAAATCGGGAAATTTGCGGCGAAGACTTCAGGATTTTATCGATTGTCTGTTTTTGGGCGCGGCCATCCCCGTGTGGAAAACCTGTGGATAACCTTCTTCTTCGCCCAGCCAGTATCACTCCGGACCGTTCGGCGTCAATGTGCCGCTTTGATGGAGTCGAGGCGCGGCACGGAATACGTGCCCATGAGCATCTGGTCGAGCACACTGACATCGGTGGCGAATTCCCGGGCGTTTTCGAGACTGATAATTTTCCTTTTGTAGAGTTTGTACAGGTACTCCTCGAAGAGGAAGGAATGCGACACCGTTTGCTGCATACCGATGCGCAGGGCATCCGTATTGCCGGCAATAATGGCGTCGGTAATGGGTTTGATGTCATTAAACAGAAATTCCAGCGTCGGAACCCGGCCGCCGCCGATGCGGGGCACAAGCCGCTGGCACATGACGCAGCGGATGCAGTCGCGCAATTGCAGCTTGACGAGGTCGCGCTCGACAGGATCGAAAAAGCTGACGATCCGGTTGATGACCTCGGAGGCCGTATTCGAGTGCAGGGTGCTGATAACCAGGTGCCCGGTGGCAGCGGCATTGATGGCCGCGCGGATGGTGTCGGGATCGCGCATTTCACCGATGACGATGACGTCGGGGTCGTGCCGCAGGGCGCCGGTGACCGCGTCGAAGAAATTGCGGACGTCAGCGCCGGTGCTGCGCTGAGAGACGACGGCTTTTCTGTTGGCATGGACGTATTCAACCGGATTTTCGATACAGAGGATATGAACCGCTTTATTGGCGTTGATCCAGTCGACGAGGGCGGCCATGGTGGTCGATTTTCCGCTGCCGGTCATGCCGGTAATGAGGACGAGCCCGTGGTGCAGCTTGCCCAGCTGGACCATGGTATCGTGAGGGACATTGAGTTCCTCGAACGACGGTATTTTCTCGGGCAGGAACCGGAAGGTGCAGTGGGGGGCGCTGTTTTTGGTGAAGGCGGAAACGCGTGCGTATCCGAGCCCAGTCTGATGGTAATTGAAACTGGTCTGAAAATCGCGCTCGAACTCCTCCCAGTATCGATCCGCAGCGATTTCACGGATCAGGGCGCGTATCTGATGCGCGGATAACGCTCCGATCAGTTTGGATTCCTGGGTCTTGTTGTCCACGCGAAACACCGGAGGTGAGCCCGGGAAGAGATGGACGTCGCTGGCCTTGTATTGCACCATGGCCTGAAAAAGGAGATGAGGACTGATATTGTCGACGCGGAAATCGGCGCCGTGAATACGCCAGACCTCCGGAAGGTGCAACGCGCTGGCGAATTTCCTGTCTTCGGCTTGCTGGGCTTCGCCAGGCTCGGCGGCCGTTTCCTGCCAGCGAAGCACCTGCCACCCGTCGTCCTGGGTAAGGTCGTACTTTCCGGACACCGGGGCAAGGGCCTGCTGGAGGGCCTTTGTGCCGATCTCTTCCGAACGGATCCGTAAAGTGTACGTGGTAAACGGACTCTCATAATCCGCACGCTCGGCCATGATTTCGCAGGTGTCTGCCCGCAACTTGATTTTCTTGGGCTGCCCTTCGGCGACGGCCAGCTCCGCCGCGGCAATGGCCACCGCCTCTGAAATACTACGTTCGCCACCGATTCCGACAATATGCTCTGCCATACGCCGAACCCTCCTTCGGAACGTTCAGAGATCCTGCCTGCCGGTGCGCAAAAGGCCGCCCAACGTATCGGGCGCTACTATACCCCTCGTGCTTGAACAGTGTCAAAGTATCTGGTTGCCTGTCATGCGCAAATCAGATGGAGACGCCTCTGCAGGGACTTGGTGAGAGCAAAAGCGCAGGAGGCCTGCGATATATGCGGCGGCCCGGCCAGGCGGCGGGCGCTCGGCCTCCGTTGCACTGGCGATGTTTCGCGGCTTAGTTCTGGCGGATGGTGACGGTGTCGCCCACGCGCAGGACGCGGTTTTTGTCCCACCCGTTCCACCGGAGGAGGTCATCTACCGAGACCCCATATCGGCGCGCGATAGTCGTGGGGTTCTGGCCTTTGGCGACGCGATGCACAACGACTTCTTCCTTGGCAGGTGCACGAGGTGCGCTGGCTTTGTAGAGGACCAGTTCCGAGCCTGCCTTCAAGGTTGAAGTGCGGGAGAGATTGTTCCATTTCAAGAGTTCGGAGAGCTTCACGCCATGTTTATCCGCGATGACCGAAGCCGAATCGCCTGGCTGCACTTTGTAAACGGTTTTGACGGGCTCGCTGGGCGCGGGCTCCGATGCGGACGCGGCCGCGGTCTTCACTTTTCCGTGGACGACGAGTTTGTCACCCACGCGAATCATGGTGTCTTTGTTGAGGCTGTTCCAGGCGAGGAATTCATCAAGGCTCACGCCGTACTGTTTGGCGATTTTGGCGGGATATTCGCCGGGCCGTACGACGTGGGTGTGGGCTTCGGCCGCGGGTTCGGCTGCTTTGGGTTGAGGTGCGGACGCGACCTTCGTGCCGGCCGCGCCGACTTTCAGCGTGGAGCCAACCTGGATTCGCGTCTTTCGGCCCATGTTGTTCCAGGCCTGGATGTCGCTCACTTTGGCTCCGAACCGGGTAGCAATTCCGGACAGGGTATCGCCTTTTTTGACGCGATAGGTGGCTGCGGCATGCGTTTCACGGGTTTCGGATACGGCCGGGGCGGCGGGCGCGTCCGGGACCGGCACGCTGCCGGTACCGGGGATCATGAGGTTCATCCCAACCGGGAGATGGAGTGGCGAGCGGACCTTGTTGACGGCCATCAGCTCGCGCACGGAGACGCCGTAGTGTTTGGCAATGCCGTCCGGGGTTTCGCCCCGTTTCACCACGTGGACGTTGGGTTGCACTCTGGCGGCGCTTTCGAGTGCGGCAAGGAGGGTCTTTGCCCCGTGTTTGGGGACTACAAGCATGTGTTCACCGGCAGGGGGCGTGATGCCGCGCGTGAGGTCACGGTTCAAATCGCGCAGGGTACCTTCGGGCCAGCCGGCGGCCTTTTCCAGCGAGGCCAGATTATAGCTGCCTTCGATGGGCACAAATTCCGCCTCTTCGAGCGTGCCGGAGGGGATGGTGAACCCGTATTTCTCAGGATTCTTGCCCACAATGATGGATGCGAGAAACTTGGCGTAGAATTTTTGCGATTCACGGGCCATACGATCGCAACCGGGAGACGTCTCCAGGAGTTTCCAGAGATCGCGTTCCCCGCCATTCATGGCGATGACGCGCTCCATCCCATTCTCGCCCATGTTGTACGCGGTGATGGCGAGGGGCCAATCGCCCTCGAAAAAGTCGCGCAGTTCTGTCAGGTAAGCGACGGCGGCATTGGTTTCTTTGCGCCAGTTGAAACGCTCGTCGACGTAGGAATTGATGCGGAGGTTGTAGCGGCGGCCGGTCGCGGGCATGAACTGCCACATGCCGGCTGCGCCGGCGTGCGACACGACAGTAGGATGAAACTGGCTTTCGACCATGGCCAGCCAGACGAGATCTTCGGGCAATCCGGCCAGTGTGAGTTCGCGGCGCAGGTGCTGGTCGTATTTGACGCTTCGGTTCAAACCATACTGAAAATTCTTCGCATAGACCTGCTGAATCTCCTCGATCTCTGCGAGGACCCGCTCTGGCAGTGGGAACGGGATTTCGATGCCGCCGCCCAGCCCGGCCTCGGCCATTTCTTCGGGCGTGAGCCGCTCGAGGTGGCCTTCGCTGTCCATCAGCCCGGCTTGTGCAGTGGTCTGGGCGAGAATACGCTCAAACTCGGGGCGGAGGTTGTAAAAAATCGCAGGGTCGAGGTCGGCCTCCTGCAACAGCTGCAGCATCTTCGCGTAATGGCGCAACGCGGCCTTTTCGTCGCCGTTCTCCTGGGCTTCATTGGCTTTCCGGAAGGCATCGCCGGCGGCTCGGAGCAGGTCGGTCGCCCGTTGCGCGGGAGGAGTGGGGAGTTCCTGGCGGCCGACCCGGCCATGCGGCACCGGTTCGAAGGTCTGGACGCCGCGCCTGCTGGGCGTACCCGCTGTGGCGCAGCCAAGCGCGGCAAGAAGAGGGCAAAGCACAAGTGCGAACGCAAAGCGAAACAACAGTTTTTTCACGAATATATCCCCAAAAAGTCGTATCCTGCCTCTCGTACAAGACGGGAAATTTTCTCCCCAGCCCATAGTGTAGATAACAACGTTTAGTGTGTCAAGATATTGTGTACCCCAACAGAGTGTGTATAAGTGAAAAAAAGAGAAAAACCGGACGCTGAAAACGCCGGTTTTGAACGCCCCCTGCAATTGATCGGGGGCTGCTGGCCGCGCCGTTGACGGCGCTCGCATCGTATGGCGGCTCTGTCTCTTCTCTCCAGCATACGACTCGCAGCCCGCCCGCTCGCCCGAAGCACGGCCCCTGGCCAGTGCCCCGTGCTGCTGTATCTCGTGCATCCCGCCAGAAAATCCCCGGTGCCATATGAAGCCGCTGATGCGCGGACAGAGAGGCAGCTGTCATCCTGATCGACCGTTGTCATTGCCATGGTTTGTGAGTGAGCCGTCTGGCTCAAGATTCACTCTCGGAACGTACTCGCCCACCGGAGTTGAATTCAGGCTAGCAGGGACCGCCGCTGGTGTCAAGCGTACGCACAAGGCAGAGAGACAGTGCAACAGAGGCACTTCGATTCAGGTGCCGGGAGAAAATGTTGGGAGTCCACCCCCGTCCAGGCGTGCCGCGCGTCCACCTCCGCCAGCGGGGACACAAGACACAAGGCCGGCAGAGCCGGCACGGTGCCGTCCGGCTCCGGCCAGGCGGGGTGTGCGTCCACCCCCGCGGGCCTGTCGAGGAATTGCACAGAGATTTATGTCCATGTCTGCTGCAATTACCCCCTGGACGATTAAACCAGGAGGAGCCAGCGTGCGGGAAAGCAAATGGGCGGGGCCGGACTCTTGCGGGACCAGTACGTGATGATGACGCTGGACGATTGGCTTGCGCGGGACCATCGGATTCGGGTCGCGGATGCGTTGCTTGAAGGCGCGCCGATACACGCCCGGCAGGAGTAGCAAATGGCCTGAGAGAGGACGGCGGGCCCTGCCCTGCCGTCGCGGCTCTTTGAAAGAGCCGGGATATCCGCTTGTCTTTACCGGGTCGAGTCCGTATTGTATGCCGCCATGGGAAGAGATACGGTTCGATTCAGATGCCACAATTGTGGCCATTGCTGCACGGATGTCGTCTGCCTGCCGACGCCCTGGGACGTGATCCGGATTGTCAAAAACACGGGCGAGTCCCCGTATGATTTTCTGGAATTTCTGGGGCCGGATGAGATCAGCGAGGTCGAGGACACCGACCCCACCTGGCTGGAGTGCGGGGGCAAACGCTATCTCATGGCGCTCAAGCGGGGCAGATACGGCTGCTATTTCCTCGATAAGAAGACGCGATTCTGCACGATCTACGACCACCGGCCGATCTTGTGCCGCCTGTATCCGTTCAAATTGCAGGAGACGCGGGAGGGGAAGTTCAAAGGGTTTACCCTGCATACGGACGTGGGGTGCCCCCGCCATCGCGACGGCATAGTCGCGACGAAACCCCTGTACAAGCTCTACCGGCAGGATTGCGGCAACCAGGTGGATTACGAAGATCTGGTCCGCGTATTTAACCGGCGTGAAGAGCCCGGCAAGCAGCCTTCCGACTTTATCCGGATGTTCATCGAGGTTCAATGAACGCGATTGACATAACCCTGGCCTGCAGCGGTGCATTCTCCGAGGGTACGGTAGCGACGCTGGGGCAAATCGCGTCCCGCCTGCAGGAATGCGGCGTCACCGCTGAATTTCTGATTCTGGCCGCCGGGGAGGAAGCCGCACTACCCGGACAAGTGGGCGGTTTTCCCTTACGCGAAATATCCCTCGCGCGCGACTGCTGCGGGGACGCGTTGCGGGCGGCAGCGGAGGAAGCGCGCGGGGAATGGCTAATCACGCTTGACGATCCGACCCCCAGGGACGCTTCCCTGGTGTTTGCTTTCTGCCACAACAGAGACCGGGGGGATCTGATCATCGCGTCGCGATACGCCCAGGGCGGCTCCTACGCGATGCCGTGGCGGCGCAGCATTATCAGCAGAATCCTGAACCGGCTGTACCGGCTGGTCCTGTCTCTCCCCGTGCATGACCTGTCGTCCGGGCGGCGCATGTACCGCACCAGTATGCTCCGCCGCACGCCGATTGAGGGCGATGGCTACGCGGTACTCATGGAAGTCCTGCTGCGATGCATGTCCAGGGGCGGCGAAGTGAGAGAGCTGCCGTTTCATTATGAATCGAACGCGCGCCGTCAGGAGCCGGGCGCCCTGGCGGGGCAGGTGTGCAGTTCGTTGCGCACGCTGCTGCGTATGCACGCGCTGCGTAACAGCATCGATTTTCCCGACTACGACTACCGGGCTTACGACAGCCGCATCTGGCTGCAGCGGTACTGGCAGCGAAAGCGGTTCCAGATTGTGCGGCGGTTCACCGAGGGGCCCGGGCGCGTGCTTGACGTCGGTTGCGGTTCCAGCCGCATCATTACCACCCGCCCGGAGATGTTCGGGCTGGACATCAACATCAACCGGCTGCGGTTTCTGCGCGACAAGCTTCCGCGAAGGCTGCTGGCGACCGCCGGCGCTCTCCCTTTTGCCGACGAGCAGTTCGACATCGTCCTCAGTTCGCAGATGATTGAGCACACGGCCGAGCTCAATTGCGTGCAGGAAGCCGCGCGGGTCTGCCGCCGGGGGGGCGTCGTTGTGATCGGCACGCCGGATTACAGCACGCTCTGGTGGCCCATCATCGAACGTCTTTATGCCTTGCTTCGCCCCTCCGCGTATGCTGACGAGCATATCATGCACTATACCCAGACCTCGCTGATCCGGGAACTGAAACGATGCGGCTGTGAAATTGAAGAATGCGCCTATGTCTGCCGGAGCGAGCTCATCGTGAAGGCCGTTAAACGGCGCCACTTGCCGACGGGAGATGAGCCGTGCGCCTTGCGTCTCAACCGGGACTGAGTCGTCGAGATTCAGCGAGTCAGGCAGGCTTTCAACGAGCTGTGCCCCGCCGGGTTCCGCGTTCTCTCTTTACGGAATTACTTATTATAATAAAACGATTTAAGTGCGATTTTCGGGCTGTTCTTGCGTTGACTTCATTTTGGTGCCGTGCTATAGTCCGAAGAACAGCTGGAACTGAAATGCATCTTCAGGGATAAAGTTGGGGAGGCGCGTGGGAGCTCAATTGGGGAGATTTCGCACCCTCATCTGTTCCAGGTAAATTGTGTTTTTATCTACTCGCGGGAGTCCGGTTTATATGAAGAAGTGGACTGTGATGATGATCCCCCATGGCAAAGGGGCGACTCGCAATCTAAGCCTTTCTTCCTTTCATCTCTGGGTCACGGTCGCAAGTTTCTGTGTTCTGGCCTTCGCCTCCACCTTTACACTCCAATTATACCGCAATTCGCTCGCGCAAGTGGACGCTTTGGAGCGGCAGACCTTTCATTTGCGGACGGCCACGCGCCACGAGCCGTCGCGACCTGCCGAGGGTATTTCTACGGAGGAGCTGGCGGCCATTGAAAGCAAATACCGTGAAGATTACAAGAAGAGCATTGATTCCATTACAAGTAAATTGAATCGGCTGTACGAGCTGGAGTCACAGATACGCGAAGTGCATGACCTGCCGGCCAAGGTGCGGTCTTCCTCGGACTATATCCGCGATGGTGTGGGCGGCGTGGGCGGCCCTCCGGCCGACTTGAGCGAAATGGTGGCGCCGGGCGATGACGAGCTCACGCGCCCGTCGAACTGGATTTACGGTTTGTCGCAACCTTCCGCGGATCTCATTATCCAGGAGATCAACCTGCGCGTCGCCAGCCTCGAAGAACTGCTGACGGCCACGGCTGAGAAACGCGAGCGTATTGCCTGCACACCGAACATCCTGCCGACGCTTGATGCGCGGCGGCGGATCAGCTCCCGGTTCGGCAACCGTAAAGACCCCTTCTCGAAACGCCTGCAGTTTCACGCTGGCCTCGACATCTCGGCCACGCCGAGGTCGCCCGTGCTGGCTACGGCCAAAGGCAGCGTGGCCCGGTCTGAGCGCGACGGCGAATACGGTAATGTTGTCGAAATTGACCATGGGAACGGGTTCCGGACGATGTATGCGCACCTGGACAAGCTCCTGGTGAAGGCCGGCGACACGGTGATGCGCGGCGACACGATTGGGTTGCTGGGCACGACCGGCCGGAGCACCGGCTACCACGTTCATTACGAAGTCTTCAAAAATGGCAAGAACATTGACCCTGAAAGCACTGTGGTTAACTGAACATGCTTGATTCCGGAAGAAAAAAGACCTACAACGAGACGAATGTTGTCACCATTATCGGCCAGGGCACAACCATCATCGGCGAATTGAAGTCGAAAGGCACGGTGCGCATCGAAGGCGTCATCTCCGGCCGCGTCCAGTGTGAGGACACGATTGTCGTGCAGGAGACGGGCCGGGTCAAGGCCGAAATGATCGCCGGGCAGATTATCATCGGCGGAGAGGTCGAGGGCAATGTATTCGCCCACGACCGCCTGGAAGTCACCTCCAAGGGTAAACTGCTGGGCGATATCACCGCGCCGCGCATTGCCATTGCCGAAGGCGTGCTCTTCGAAGGCAAGTGCCAGATGAAACCGCCGGGCCAGATCAAGCCGCCTGCAGGCGAGGCGCCGGCCGCCCCCGGACAGGCGCCCGCTGCGCAAGGATAAGCCGCGCCGCGCGTGCCGGCAATACGATGCCGGCGCCGGCGTTCCCCACGAGAGACGATCTCCCACGATGGCTACGGAGCGCGCCAGAGTTGTCGTCGCGATGAGCGGGGGCGTGGACAGTACTGTCGCGGCCGGCCTGTTGCAACAGGCCGGACACGATGTGATGGGCGTGACCATGCGCCTGTCCTCTTTTCACAGCGGTGGCCCGGATCCCCGGGAACAGACCATCGAAGACGCCCGCCAGGCGGCTGCCCGCCTGGGCATTCCGCATCATGTCGCGGAACTCACCGGGGCTTTTCAACGCCAGGTCCTGGACTATTTTCTGACTGAATACCAGCATGCCCGCACTCCCAACCCCTGCGTCCGGTGCAACCAGCAGATCAAGTTCGGGGCGCTCCTCGCAGAGGCCCGCGAGCTGGGAGGGCAATTCCTCGCGACGGGCCATTATGTCCGCCTGGTCTCGCACGGAGGCCGCTATGCCGTGGCCCGGGCCGTCTGCCGCGAAAAAGACCAGAGTTACGTGCTGTCCGGGCTCAGTCAGGAGCAATTGGGGCATGTTCTCTTTCCGCTGGGAGAGCTCACCAAAGAGGAGACACGGGCGTTCGCCCGCTCACTCGGGTTCGACACGGTCGCGGAGAAATCGGAGAGTCAGGACATCTGTTTCCTGGCGGGTGGCGATTACCGGAGCTATGTCGCGCAGGAGGGCGTGCCCGGCACGCCAGGACCCATCATCTCGAGTTCGGGCACGGTGCTCGGCACGCATACCGGTCTGGCCAACTACACGATCGGGCAGCGAAAAGGCCTCGGCATCGCGGGCCCACGGCCCTATTACGTGCTGCGGCTCCTTCCTGAGCGCAACGCGGTGGTGGTGGGCTTCCACGAGGAGACTTTTGCTGCACGCCTTACAACCCGCGGTGTGGTGTGGATGGGTTTTCCCCCGCAACGCGAACCGTTTGAATGCCAGATCCAGATCCGCTACCGCCACGAAGCTGTTCCCTGCACGATCGAGCCCGCTCCCGGCCATTTTTCCGCCGTGTTCCATACGCCCCAGCGTGCCGTGACTCCGGGACAATGGGCGGCCCTGTACCGCGACGATATGGTGCTCGCATCCGGTGCTATCGACACCTTCGAGTGAACTGCGTTGCATCCGGTTTGCGGGGCTGCTAGACTGCCGCGAACCACAACCCAACCGCGAGGATCGCCATGACTGCAAGAATCATCGCCCTGGCTGCCCTTTTTGCCATCAGCGCAGTGCTCTCGCCGGCATATGGCGCGGAGCGGCAAATTACCACCTCCGCCAAGAACCACAACCTGGACAACAACGATAATTTCTCATCCGATGGCCGTTTTTTATGCTATGACACCCGGGAAACCGTGGGTTCAGGTATTGGCAACGGCCAGACTATCGAGAAGGTTGAGCTCGCAACAGGCGTGGAGACGATCCTCTACCAGCCGGAAAAGACCGTTATCGGCGAGGACGCGGCACCCGGGGTGGGCGCGGTCACGTTCTGCCCGGTCGCCAATGCGGTTGCGTTTATTCACGGCCCCCTCCTCGACGAAGTGCCCGAACGCGGGTATTACGCGAAAACCAACCGCGTGGGGGCGGAAGTCATTGCCGACGGCAGCCAGCGGCGCGTCTGGCTGGATCGGCGCGATGTCGCCACCGATCGCGACACCCTTCCCGGCGCGCACCGGGGCGGAACGCACCGGCACGAATACTCTTTTGATGGCAAACGCATTGGTTTCACGTATGACGACGCGCTGCTGACGGAATATGGCCGCACCATCGGCATGCTGCTTCCGCACCCCCTGGCGCCGGAAGGCGCCACGCATTATTTTGCCCTGCTGGTCCGCGTCGCCCCCAAAGGCACGTCGCAGCCCGGTGAACTGGAGTCTGCCAAGGGCGATTCGTGGATCGGCCGCGAAGGACTCATGCGGGGCTTCATCGGGACCGTGCGCGAGGCGGATGGCTCGTTTCAGGATTCGCTGTTCGTCGTGGATGTGCCCGCCGATGTGGACGTCACCACGGCGGACAGTGGCGCCGCGGATCGCTATCCTTCACCACCCCAGGGCGTGAAGCTGCGGCGGCTCACTCATACCTGGGCCGCGGGGAATGTACGCGGGATGCTCCAGGGCGACCGCATCGCCTATTTTGCCAATGCGGACGACGGTGCCCGTCAGGTGTTCATCATCCCGTCGGACGGGTCAGATCAAAGCGACGAACCCGCGAAACGGCCCGTCCAGGCCACGCATTTCCCGGGCGGCGCCGATGGCGGCATCCGGTGGCATCCCAGTGGCAACTCGATCGCCTGCATCGTGGACGGCGGCGTTGCGGTCACCTGTGTCGTGCCTGGCCCCCGTTTCGGCAAGAGCGTTTTTCTGACGCCCCACGGCGATACCGAGCGCTCCGACCTCGTCTGGTCTCCGGACGGATCACTTCTGGCTTACTGCCGGGACGTGGAGACCCTCGATGGCGAGGGCAACCCGGTCCGCAATTACAAAGGCAAGGATTTCGGCCAGATTTTCACGGTTGAATTTCCCGACGCCGATGGCGACGGCATTGCCGATACGCTGGAATAGCTCCAGCAGGCAAGGCCGGGCATAAAGCGACGGTTTACCCATCATTGCCGGATAATCGCAATGCGGGCCACCCGTGGCCCGCATTTTCAGGTGCTGAGGCGTTTATGATCCCACGCCGCCGTTTCGGCGGCCCGGCGTTTTACGGCTGGACCTCCTCGACGATCCGCATCAGGCGGCGGCCGTATTCGGTATAGGTCGAGTAAAGCTTCTCCTCACTCGTGGTGCGTTCGCCGGTGTGGATGATCGCCGCGAGGTGAGGTTCGATCGACAGTCCGCCGTCGTATCCTTTTGCCAGGAGGTCGCCGACGATCTCGCGCACGCAGCCATCGCCTTCGCCGCAATAGACATAGTGGTCCTCGCCGTTCACCTTCCGGATGTCCTTGATGTGCACGTACACGATGCTGCCGTATACGGCCTGGTAGTACTCCCAGGAGTCCTGTCCGTAGCTGATGGGGTTGCCGGTATCGAACACGACCTGGAGCGCGGGGCTGTCGACTTCCGCGAGGAGGATGTTGCTGTTTTCAGCCGACAGACCGCCCCATCCGCTGCAATTCTCGTGGGCGAGGGTGATGCCGCCGTCTTCAGCCATTTTCGCGAGCACGGACATGCGGCGGATGGCCTCGCCGCGCCATTCCTGGTCCGAAACGGGGTTGTCGGGGTCGTTGGGGTAGCTCATGACGCGTATGAAGGGGCAGTTGAACCGGTGCATGCGCGGGATCGCCCGTTTCAGGTCATCGATGTCGATTTGCGGGTCACAGGTGATAGGCCGTGCCCAGTTGGCGATTGCGCTGCCCAGGCAGGACACCTGCATGCCCGCAGCCGAGACTTTTTCGTAGATTTCATCGAATTTGGCATCGGAAACCGCGGTAATATTCTGGCCGTCCACCAGGCGCAGCTCCATGTGCGTCCATCCCAGTTCCTGGTGCGCCCTGATTTGTGTGTCGATACTCTGGCCGGATTCGTCTGAGATGCCGGAATAAAACATAGTCAACTCCTTGCGGTCACGCCGGGCGCTGGCAGTCTTTCGCTTGCTGTGTTGTGTGATTGCCGAAGTCCATCGTACCGCAGCATGCTGGATGCGTGCAAATGGCCGGCAGCGTGCTTCGGGTGGCGGAGCAAAGAAACCGGGCGACGTCCGCGTGAGAGCGGCGCCGCCCGGAAAGCTTGCTTGGATGTGGGCTGAATGCCGGATCCGCGTCAGCGAATGCTCGCCTCCTGCCAGGGTGCAGCCTGTGGCGCCGTCGCGGGCACGGTTATCGCCGCCTCGGCTTCTGCGGGCGCCAACGCGGGCGCTGCGTCACGAATTCCGAAGCTCAGGATCGCGCTCAACACGATCAACGCGGCTGCTACGCCGACGAGGATGCGCAGGCTCTGGCGGATATTGAGTTCCGCGGCGTATTTGCCGATCAGGCTGGGCATCAGGATGGCGCCCAGCAGGCCGATGCCGAAGATCAGACCGAATACGCTGCCCGAGGTCTCTGTTTTGTTGAAGGTGACGCCCACCAGGGTCGGGAACATGGGTCCCAGCACGAAGCCGGTCACGAGGGTAGCAGCAATGCCGACGCCGGCAGATTTGGCGGCGACCATCACGCCGATCGAGATCACGGCGACAATGGCCAGGGCCGGCACTACATACGCGGACACATGCGCGGGAATGGTGAACGCCGCGATGAGCCGCGCGAACATCAGCGCGATCCAGAATCCCGACAGGGTCGTGCCCGCCTTTTCATCGGAAAGCTCATGGCTCTTGAGATAGGTGGTGATGAACCCGGCGAGGGTAACCTCGAGGCTCATGTAGCAGAACAGGGCCAGCCCGCCCCCCCAGACGCCTCCGCGAGCAAGCAGGCCGAGCGCCTGGGTGATCTTGAACCCTTCGGGCGGAGCGGGAAAGGTGCCGGGCGCCGCAAACAGGATGGGAATCAAGAGGATCGCGCCGATAATGCTGACGGTTTTCTTATAGCCGATTTTTCCGAGCAGGGTCGCGATGATCAATGGCGTAATGAACGCGCCGGCGCCGAAAAACACATTGAGCAGGTTCGATGCGGCCGCGTTGTTCTTTCCGCCGAAAAGGACCAGTGGCCCGAGCGTGTTGCCGACGGTATTGACGCACATGGCCGCGAGACCCAGCAGCAGACAGGCGACAAGCGCGGCTTTGTAGGTCGTTGCACTTGCAAGCAGCCACAGGCAAATCGCGCCGGCGACGAAGCCGATCAGGGCGATGGCCCGGAATCCCAGCTTGTCGGTCAGCGGGCCGATGAGCAACACAAACACCAGGCTGCTGAACATCAGCGCCGAGATCAACTGGCCGACCTTGGCATCGTCGATCTTCAGCTGTTCCGCCAGCTTCAGCTTGACGCTGCCCAGAACGGAGAAACACACCCCGAGGGCAAAGACACCTGAAAACGCGGTCAATGTGACAGGACTCATGATTTTCTCCTTCCCCTGTGTCCGATACAGGACGCCCTCCGGGAACGGCTGGCGAATATCGGGCTCCGCACCCGCCCCCGCGCGGGGCACACGTGCCGCTCTCCCGACGCACCGGCTTTCGGAGTCGCCCGAGACCGGGTCCCCTGTTGAGTACGATGGTACCTTCCGCCGTCTTGCGCGTCAAGGCCGCGAATTTACACTGCTTGCCTATCTGCGGCCAATGATGGTTTTCCTATAGAATAAAGATATGGCGCGTTTTCTGTTGATAGGCCTGGACGGCGCCGAGCCGTCGCTGGTGGAACGTTGGATGGACGCGGGGCGCCTGCCGAACCTGGCGCGGCTCCGTGCGTCCGGGGTGTATATGCCCTGTGCCAGCACCACGCCGCCCGCGACGTTTCCCGCGTGGACGACCTGCGTCACCGGCGTGAATCCCGGAAAACATGGCATCTTCGATTTTACGGCCATGCGTGAGGGGACCTATGCCCTCGAGTTTGTAAACAGTACCGCGCGGGGCGCCCCGGCGCTGTGGAATCTTCTATCAGCGGCGGGCAAGCGCGTGGGCGTGCTGGGTGTTCCGGCAACCTATCCGCCCGAACGTGTGAACGGGTTCATGGTGTCCGGCTTTGATTCGCCCGTGTGTACCCGTATCGACCGATCGTTTGTAGATCCCCCGAACTGGTTCGCCGAGGTGCGGGACTGGCGCTTCGCCGATTTCCAGGAAACCGCCCCGGGACCCGGCTGGCATGCCCGCGCACTCTCCCGCCTGCTTTCAGGAGTGGCGCTCAAGGAAGCAACGGCGCTGCGGCTGTATCGCAAGGAGCCCTGGGACTTTTTCATGGTGGTCTTTGGCGAATCGGATACGGTGGCTCACCATTTCTGGCTGTTTCACGATCCGGATTCGCCCAGGCACCGATCGGGCTTTGAAAATGCCATCGCGTCGGTCTACGAGCGCCTGGATGCGGCGGTGGGGCGGCTCGTGGATGCCGCGGGTGGCGACGTGACCATTGGGGTGGTGTCGGACCACGGTTTTGGCGGCGCAGGCACGGGAGTGGTGCATCTGAACAATTGGCTGGCGGCTCAGGGTTATCTCGCATTCTCAGGTAGGGACTCCTCGCTGCTCAAACGCGCCGGGCTGACTCTGGTGCCCGAATCGTGGCGCGGGGCGTTGTTCCGGCGGCTGCGGGGCGTCGCCGCGCGGGCGGAGAGCGCTTCCCGCTTCGGTGGAATCGACTGGGCGCATACGACGGCCTGGTCGGAAGAGTTGAACTATATCCCATCAATCCGGGTGAATCTGTGCGGCAGGGAGCCGCAGGGCCAGATAAAAACGGCAGATTACCGCGCGTTTTGTGAGCATCTGTGCGCTGAATTGCGCGCCTGGGCGCCCATTGCAAACGCATGGCACCGCGACGAGCTGTATGAAGGGCCATACGTCAAACGAGCCCCCGACCTCATCCTCGAATGCGCCCTGGAGGATGGTTACTCGCATTCGTGTCTCCGGGCACGCGGGGGCCTGCCGTTCCGGCGGATTGGCCCCGACGAATACCTGGGTGGCAAGGAACGCGGCATGAACGGCAACCATCGGCCCACTGGCGTGCTGTTTCTCTCAAAACCCAGCCCGGCCGGCTATGCGCGGCTCGAAGATGTCGCCCCTACCGTTCTCGCGGAGCTGGAGGTCCCGGCCCCGCCCATGGATGGCGCGAGTCTCCTGGCGCCCGGTCAGGCTGAAGCCGCGGGAACCTTGTCCGCCGCACCAGAGCGCAGGGTCTACTCACAGGGCGAAAACGAGGCCATTGAACGGCGGCTCCGCGACCTGGGATATTTCGAATGACGCGCCGCATTGTCATGGTTGCAGCATGCCCGTATCCGGTGCCGCAGGGTTCGCAGGTCCTGATTCGTGATACGGCACAGGCGCTTTGCGAGGCGGGGCACGCGCTCCATCTCGTGGTGTACGGGCATGGAACCCAGGAGGCCGCGGACGCCTTTGCGGTGCACCGTTCGCCGAAGCTGCCCGGATATCGCAGCACCTCGTCGGGGCCCTCGCTTCTGAAACCCGTGGCCGACGCGCTCCTCGTGGGCACGCTGTGGCGGACGGTGCGCCGCGAGCGTCCCGAGGTCATCCACGCGCATAACTACGAGGGTTTGATGACCGCGCTGGCGTCCCGGGCGAGACCGGTGGTGTACCACGCCCATAATGCCATGGCCGATGAGTTGCCCTGGTATTTCTCGGGACAATCGTGGGCGCGGCGGCTGGGCGCCTGGCTTGACTGGACTCTTCCCCGGCGGGCCGGCCACGTGATCGCGCCGCACCGGGCATTGGCCGACTACCTGATTTCCAATGGCTGCGACCCGCGACAGGTGACCGTGATCCCGCCTTCGGCAAGCCCGGGCGACTTTGCAGAACCCACGTACACCGACATGCCCGCAGAGGTCCTGTATACAGGGAATCTTGACGCCTATCAAAATCTCGAGCTTCTGAATGAGGCCATGCGTGCCGTGCGGAATGCCGAA
>DAOSJS010000037.1:0-19976 GCA_035367355.1 Candidatus Hydrogenedentota bacterium | reverse complement strand
GGTCCAGGCTTCGCGAATCCGTGTGACAATATCCCAGGCGCTCTCGATCTCGTCTGCCCGGGTGAACAGCGTGCTGTCGCCCCGGATGGCATCCAGCAGCAGCCGCTCGTACGCTTCCGGAATGGCCTCATCGAATGTATGTCCATACGCAAAATTCATCGCCACGGGCCGGACGGCGAAATCCATGCCCGGCGGTTTGGCGTTGAAGGTGAGGGAAATGCCCTCATCGGGCTGAATCCGGAACACCAGCACGTTGGTTTCGGGCAGCGTGGCCCCCAGTTCCCGGAACAGATGCATGGGCGGATCTTTGAACTGCACCATGATCTCGGTGAGCCGCTTCTGCAGGCGCTTGCCCGTGCGTACAAAGAAAGGCACCCCGGCCCAGCGCCAGTTGTCTACAAAGAGCCGGAGCGCGACGTAGCTCTCGGTGCATGAGCGGGGGTCGACCCCTTCTTCGGCCAGGTACGCCGGTCCGCCGTCTCCTTCACCGTATTGCCCGCGCACGCACCATTGGTCTAAAGGCTCATCCAGAGGCACCTCGATGCTGTTGAGGACCTTGAGCTTTTCATTGTGGATATAGCGGGCGTTGAACCGCGCGGGCGGCTCCATGGCCACGAGGCACAGCAGCTGGAGCGCGTGGTTCTGGACTACGTCGCGCAGGGCGCCGACCGTGTCGTAGAACGCGCCGCGCCGCCCTTCCATGCCGATGGTTTCGGCAACGGTGATCTGGACGTGATCGATGTATTTCTGGCTGAACAGCGGCTCAAAAATGGCATTTCCAAACCGTACCGCCAGAATATTCTGCACCGTCTCTTTGCCGAGATAGTGATCGATGCGATACACCTGGCTTTCATCGAGGACGGCGCCGATCATCCGGTTGATTTGGCGGGCCGATTCCAGGTCAAACCCGAAGGGCTTCTCCGCGATCACCCGCGTCCACGGCGTGCAGCCGGGAGTGTGGACACACCCCGATGGCCCGAGCTGTTCCACGATGGTCGCGAAATACTCCGGCGCAACGGCCAGGTAGTAGAGCCGGTTGCCGGGAGCGCCCTGTTCCGCTTCAATCGCATCGAGCCGCACCTTCAGGCGGGCGTAGTCGTCCGGCACGTCGAACCGCACCTGCTGATAATAGAGATTTGACACGAACGGGTCGCAGCGATCGCTGTCGCCGTGGCCGGTGCGCGAATGTTTCTTCAGCGCCTCGCACATGCTTTGTCTGAAGTCGTTCTCGTCGAGAGGGCGCCGTGCAGCGCCCACCACGGCGATACGCCGCGGCAGGTAGCCCGCGTTCCAGAGGTTGTAGATGGCCGGGATAAGCTTGCGTTCGGCCAGATCGCCGGTTGCGCCGAAAATGACCATCGTGGCCATCGCCGCGGGTTCGATGATAAACCCCGAACGGTCACGTTCGGGGGGGTGCATGAAATGCGTGGTAGCCCGGCCGGGCATGCCCTGCTCCTTTTTTGCCGATGCGCCTTCGACAGATGCCGTGCCGCCGCCGGAATCTACGGCTGCGGCATCGCCATCCTCAGCTCAACCCGATATCATAAATTATGCGGAAGGACGATCCTCGTGACGTCTCAGCAATTGTTCCCATTGCTGGATACGCATGTCAAAAAAGGTCAGCAATTTTTCGTGCAGCTCCGCATTGGCGGCGGCCACCATCGACTGATGGTTCCCGGTAGCGCTGTCGAGGAGCAGCACGTCGCGCAGGCTCTTTCCATAGGCATCGGTCACAACGCACCCCGCTTCCTCCGCGATAAGCAGCGAGGCGGCAATGTCATAGGGGGCGATGCCGAGGATGGCGCCCCGCCCGGCGTTAATGAAATGATCCTGCACGGCCTTCGGGATGTCGCGGTAAAAACGGTTCGCGATGTCCACACAGGCATCCAGCTGGTTGGTGAGAAGGCGCGTCAGGCTGTATGAGGTGCTGTTGCAGGCGTAAAAGCCCCCTTTCAGGCTCGTGAGATCGATCAGTTTGGCCGCTGTCGGAAAGATGAGCTCGGCAGGACGGGCCGGCACGGTCATTGACCAGACCACCGTCTCGAGGTCCGTGTTCTTGGACAGCTTGGGTTTGCGATACTGGCCGTCGACATAGACGCGCGCGCCCTTGCCGCGTTCGGCATAAAATGCGCGGGAGCCCATCAGCTCCATGACGAGCGCGTTGTCGATGTCGCCCAGCCGGGGACGCTCAATCACGCGCGTGCTGCCGATGGCGATCACGCACCATTCGAAGCCGGATTTCGCCGCCCGCGTGCCGTCAATCGGATCGATCACAAGCAGATGCTCGGGCTGCCCGCTTGTGAACGTCGTGTACCCCGAATCCTCGGAATAATACGCCACGGGGAGCTTGGCATCGCGGAGAAACGTGAGAAGTGCTCGTTCCGCCAGCCGGTCGAGCTGAAAAGTGGCGTCGCCGCTCGCCGCATTGCCTATGACTTCCCGGCCTTTCGACGCATCAATGGCAGGCTGGACTACCACCCGAATGGCCTCGGCCAGTGCAATGAGAAAGTCGCGATCAAGCAGGCTGCCTTTTGTGCGGGCGGCCACACTCTTCGCGGGCGCCGGAGCTTCCTGCTGCGCTTTGGTTTCAACCGCTTTTTTGGGAGCCGCTTTTGCGGGGGCTGGAGTCTTTTTCTTCATGGTGGCCTTTATCTTGGTTTCGGGGCCGGTCTTCGGCTTGTTCGCAGACGGTTTCTTTTTGGTTTTCGCAATTGCTTTGGAGGTGCCTTTGGGCGCCGGGTGTTGTTTCACAGTCGTTTTTGCGGGTTTGGCCAATTTTTTCGCCGTACCCGGCGCCGCCTTTTTCGCCCGGCTGATGGCTTTGGTCTTCGGCTTCGCCTTGGTTTTTGCCATGTTTGCCTACCTCCTGGTGCCGTTACTGTCAGAGAACCGCGGCGGTCTGGCGAAGCCGCCGCCGGAGCGTTTCTCCTCACCACGCTGGATACTCGTGGTCATGCCGCGCCGCAAGCTGTCTCCTGACTCCCGTGCCACGCACGGGATCCGCCGGAGACCGCTCAGGCCAAGGCGACACGGGGCGAAGCGATGAAGTCCATGAACCGGTCTTTCACCTTGCCGCGCGCCGCGTCTCCCGGGTGGATCAAAAGCCGGTACCGCCACATGGTCCGGCTTCCATTGCCAAAGGTCATGTCTCCCTTCATTCGCGCATGCGGGCGATAGTGCTTCCATGCAAAGCAGTTGGCGGTCATTAAGCCGTAGTCGCGCACATGCCATCCCGTTGGGTATCGCGGGTTGGTCTCATGGTCCATGATGGCGATGCCCGCATGCACCCCGTCGACCACGCCGCTGTAATCGCACCATGGAGCGTTTTTGCCCCAGGTCTCGGCTTCGTTGATCCCCCCGTAGGCGTTTTCGATCCGCCCCGTGCGCGGGACATCCATCGAACTGGCGACCCGCACCGAAACCAGACCGCCCTCTTTGGTGTCGTAAAAGGTGATGGGCCCTTCCGTCATCCGAAACGTCACAGCGAGATCGAACAGGCGGGTTCCTCCCGGCAGGGCATAGAACCGCATGGCCCGAGTTTCTTCGAACTGTTTCCGTCCGCGGTTCGTGCACCAGTCGTTTTTTGCCACGATCTCCCCGAAAACGGCTCCGGATTCCTTCTTGAGAAACCGGATGTGCCGCTGCCGGCCGTGGCCGGGTAATTCGGACCAGTTATCCACTTTGGCTGGGCCGCAGGCGCCATAGGCTACCCAGATGGATTTATGGTGAGGATGATCCCGCTTTTCGCCTTTCACCTGGCTGGATACCGGCCAGCTCCGGGTGACCCGGGCGCCGCCGGGGCCGATCACGGGATATAGAAACGGGCGAGCCCACCGTTCGCCGTAGTGGTAGGCAGTAAACGGCTTACCAAAGATGGAAACGTTCACCACCGAGTCGCCCGGGTTATCCTCGACCGTCACCGTGGGTTTATGCGAGGCGTTCGGGACGGGTTTGGCAGTCAAGTGCCGGGTTTCGCCGGATTTCAGGCCTGTGACGAGCCAGCTGAGCGTGATTCCCTGGCCGTGCGGGGAAACCTGGCTCGGTATGGTTTTTCCGGATTTTGCGTCTTTCAGCAGTAGGCCCCTGTTTTTGCTGTAATCTACTGGCAATTCAACGCTTACCGGGCAAAAAGACCGATCATGTGGCCCCGCTTCGACGGCGAGCCTGAACACCGTTGGCACTGGTCCTTTCCTTCCGCTTTGCGCTGTTCTGCCGCAAATCAAGCTGCGCAGTAGTCTATCATGATATGTCCTGTAAGTCCAGTGTTTATGGTGTGTTCACCCAGACAGGCGGAGAATCGGAGTTTCACGTGCTTCCGTGTTGGAGAAAGGCACGGCGCACAGAGGCAGGTACCAGGCGCCGCCGTGTCACAACGGGCTATTCTTGTCTGTCGAGAGCCGTATGAAACAGGTTTTACAGAATTGACAAGACTTTTTCGAAAACCTCGGAGCAGCAGCCTGCGTGCCCGTTTGTGGACGTAGATCCGCTATTTGGTTTTGCCAGCCGCCTGGGCGTCTTCCCAAAAGCCCGGGTAGTTGGGGCCGTAGAGCAGTGAATTTTCACGCACGACCAGTTTTCCGTCCTTGACAAACTGCTCGCCGCGCACGGAAAGGTGGGCAATCATGCGCTCGCGCCAGCGGGCGGTCTCGGCCGGATTTGTCTGGGAGAGATCGGCCAACTCGCTGGGGTCGGCGTCGAGGTCGAACAGCTGCTCTTCGCCCAGGTGCGCATGGTAAATGTACTTCCAGCGGCCGTCGGTAAGGGCGTTCCAGTGATTGTCCGGGCCGTAACAGCGCCCATGTTCGAGGTCGAGCCAGGGCCGCCATCCCTCCGTTTCGCCGCGCACCAGTTTGAGCAGGCTGTCGCCGTCGATATCGCCGGGCACGCCGGCTCCGGCGGTATCGAGGAAAGTTGGCATCACATCGCGCAGTTCGACGGGCTGCCGCAGGCGCAGCCCTCTAGTTGCGCGCACCAGGCCTTCCGGCCAGCGGATGATCAGGGGAATGCGGGCCGACGCTTCGTACGCGTAGGTCTTGCGCCAGAGATGATGGTCGCCGGTCATATCGCCATGGTCCGCCGTGAATAGAATCAGCGTGTTTTCAAGCCAGCCGCGTTCCTCGAGTATATTGAGCATGCGCCCGATCTGTTCGTCAATGAAGGTGACATTCCCATAATATCCAATGCGCGACTTGCGGACCTGCCCGGGGCCCAGGTCGCCGTGCCAGAGGTTCGGGTCGTCGCCGCTTGGCTGCGCGTATTTTCCCGCCCAGCCGCCCACGACCGCCTTGGGAATATCGCGCTCCGCGTACATCTTCCAGAAGCGCTCGGGAGGGTCATAGGGACTGTGCGGCCGCGCGAACGAGACCTTGAGGAAAAAAGGCTCTTCGCGTTCGTAATTCGCCAGAAAATTCACCGCGGTGTCGCCGGTCCAGGCGGTGGGGTGGAGGTGCTCAGGCAGCACATAGGGCCTGGCGTCGTATTCGTTGAACCCCAGTCCGGTGGCATGCCAATCCAGCGTGGGCGCCTGCGAATAAAACCACGACACGTAGTCGCTGCGAAAATCGATGGATTCGACCCGGCTCGACTCGTCGAGGATGGTCTGGTGAAAGCCGTGCAGGCTGCGCTGCGGCGACCAGTGCATTTTCCCAATGCCCAGCGTGTAGTAGCCGGCATTCCGCATTTCCTGAGGGAGTTCGCGGGGGTATTTCCAGCCCACTCTGCCATACGCCAGCATCCCGTGGTTCCAGGGCGACAAGCCAGAGAGCAGCCCCGCCCGCGCGGGCGTGCAGCTCGGCGTCGAGGTGTATGCCTTCGAGAACAGCGCTCCTTCCCGCGCGAGGCGATCGAGGTTGGGCGTACTGATGGCGGCGTTGCCATCGGCCCCGACGCAATCGGCCCGGTACTGGTCTGCCATGATGAAGAGGATATTAGGCTTGCCCGGAGGCGCTTGCGCTGTGCTCGTATACGGCGCGGCCGCCCAGGCCGCGGCGCCGGCCGCGCTGAGCTTGAAGGCTTCACGCCGGCTGATGGGCCGTCCAGTGTGCATCGTGGTACCTTCCTTTCCGGCGGCGTTTGCCCAACCGCCTCGGATCTATGATTTGCGCATGGCTACGTTGAGAAGCTGCCGGGCATTGTCGTTGAAAAAGTCGAGAATGTGGTCGCGATTGATTCCCAGCCGTTCCATTGCCGTGCGAATGGCCCAGATCTGCTCGTAGAGGCGCAGGGTAAACGGCGGGGCGTCTCCATCGGAGTCTTTTGTATGTTCGGGGGTTGCTTCGACCACGTAATCGTTGATGATGACGCTCTTCCCCAGTTGCAGCGCACGGAGGCCACCCGTGGCGAAGAGAACCCGGTGAGGTTCGATGGCGGCAAAGAGGCTTTCGAGTATCTGCCATTCGGTAACGCACGCCGTGGTGAAAAACAGGTTCAACACGTCTTTGAACTGGTACAGCCCCTGGGCAGCGTCGGTCAGCGTCTGGTATTTCCCCGCGGATTCGACGACAAATTTCGCGCGGGGGTACTGCATGCACAGTTCTGCCACCTGCCACGCGGTGTTTTCGTCGCTGAGGCTGATGTCCAGCACCAGCAGCCGGCCCAGCCGATCGAGAATCTGCATCGCCCATTCCGGCAGGGCTGCCGTCAGATCTTCGGAGGAGTCCAGCACAATGCCGGCGAAACGCTTCGAGCCCAGGGCCTCTTCCAGGGCCTCCGGTGCGATCAAATCCGGCGCGAATCCCATCAGCCCGGGCACACCCTGGCGGCTGCTGGCCTGCTCCACGTACTCGTTCGTGGCGGGGTCCGCCTCCGCGGCCGCGCAGTGCACGTGGATCGGCCGGTTGAACAGGGCCTGCGAGAGGGCCGGCTGCAGCGATTCTGCGGTCATGTTCCCGGGTTCGGGAGCGACCCGCAGCGCAAAATCAAACACATCCGGCGGAACAAAGCGGCCGAATACTCTGGCGTACCAGTCCCGATCGTCAATCTCTATGCCCATTGCTGACCCCCGTGTCTCGTTGAACCGTGCTCAAAACACATGCCCAAGTCTGGGCGCAGTATACCCGTGAAACGTAACGCGGTCACATCCGCGGACAGTGCCCTCATGGGCCTGTTTTCACCGTGAAGAGCATAGCACGGCGCGCCGGGTTTCCGGCATGGCGCTCCGTGCCGGCGGCCGGGGACAACTCTGCAGAGACGAAAAATCGTATAACGTGCGCGCAAAACTTGAATGCGGCGAGGAGGCAGGTGCGGAATATGGACCTAAACGGTATGATAGAATCCGGGGACGGGACCGGTGTCCCGATGGCCGGATTGATCGTGAGGAGTTCGGTGTGAAGGAATTTCAACACTTGGCCCTGGCGCTTGGTTTGGGCATGATCGTCGGGATGCAGCGGGAATGGGCATCCAAATACGCTGGCATCCGCTCGTTTCCGCTGATCACGCTTCTGGGGGCGCTGAGCGCCATGGCGGCCCAGCATTTCCAAGGCTGGGTTATCGCAGCCGCTGTGCTGGCCCTCGCCATGCTCATCAGTTTCGAAAACTTCTTTCAGGTCCAGCGGGGCAAACTGGGCATCGGCATCACCACGGACGCCGCAGCTTTCGTGATGTTTTTTGTCGGCGTAATTCTCGTGCTGGGTTATACCGTTCCCGCGACCGCTGTCGCGGGGACCGTCGCGCTGCTCCTGCACTGGAAGAAGCCGCTCCACGGATTCGTAGACCGGTTCGGCGAAGAAGATGTGCAGGCCATCATGCGGCTCATCCTGATCGCCCTGGTGATTCTGCCGCTGCTTCCCAACCGGGCTTTTGACTCGTTCGGCGTCATCAACCCATTCGAGATCTGGCTGAGGGTGGTGCTCATCGTGGGGATCAGCCTCGGCGCATACATGGCCTACAAACTCCTTGGAGCGCGGGTGGATATCCTGCTGGGCGGGATCCTTGGCGGCCTGATCTCCAGCACGGCGACGACCGCAAGCTATGCGCGGAATACGCGGCAGTACCGGGACACGGCTCCAGCGGCTGCGATCGTCATTTTCATCGCGTCCACGGTGGCGTTCGGCCGGGTCATTTTTGAAATCGCCGTCGTGGCCCCGGGACTGCTCGGCGCAACGGTGCCGCCCATTCTCATGATGATGGCCCTGATGGCCCTCATGAGCGGCGTCCTTTACGTCTGGGCCCGCCCTGGTGGTCAAAACCTCGTCCGAGACAAGCCGCCGTCCGATATGAAAGCCGCCATCGGCTTTGGGTTGCTCTATGCCGTCGTCGTGCTGGCCGTGGCCATCGGAAAGGACCATTTTGGCGAGCGGGGCCTCTATGGCGTGGCCGCATTGTCCGGTCTGACGGAAATGGACGCCATCACGCTGTCGTCCGCCTCGCTCATGCAAAAAGGAGAATTGCCGGCCGACGTCGGATGGCGCTTGATTATGGTGGGTGCCATGGCGAACCTCGTATTCAAGGGGATCGCGGTTGCGCTCCTCGGCAACCGCCAGCTGGCGTGGCGCATGATGCTGCTTTTTACGGCCGCGCTGGCCATCGGCGGCCTGATCCTGTATTTCTGGCCCCCCGTGGCGGATGTCATCGCCGTGGCGGAACGTGCGGGGTAAGTCCCTGCCTATTCCAGCATCTGCTCGTCGTCTTCGAGGTCCATTTTGAGCGACAGAAAGCTCAAGATGTCTTTGAGGGTGATGATTCCCGCCAGCTTATCGCCCTCAAGCACGAGCAGGCGGCTGTTGCCGGTCTGGCTCATCCGCGACAACGCCAGCATCGGATCTTCATTCGGAGAGATGCTGTTGGACTCGCACGTGCGTTCCATGATCTCGCTCACCGGTGTCCGGTCCCAGGCTTCACGATCCACCAGGCGGATGTTCCGGGTTGATACGCAGCCGAGGACCGTGTCCTCCTCGACCACCGGAAACATCTTAAAGTGGTACTTATAGACGTACTCATCCACGAGTGCCCGCAACGACAGGTACCGGGGCACAGTAACAACGTCGGTGCGCATGAAACGCCGAAGACTCTCTCCTTCGAGGGCGCGCCGGATCAGCAGATGCCGGTATGACGATTGGGAGGCGGAGCGCATGAACATGCCAATCAGGATCCACCAGAACCCCCCAATCACATTGCCTGAAAGCAGCGAAAGTACGCCCAGAGCAATGAGGACGATGCCAAACGCGCCCCCTATCCCCGCCGCAAAGCGCGTGGCCCAGCGCAGGTTGCCCCGCCACGCCCAGAGTGCCGCGCGCAACACGCGCCCCCCGTCCAGCGGGAAGGCCGGCAGCAGATTGAAAGCCGCCAGAAGCCCGTTCAGCCCTGCAAGGTATCGAAGGAGTCCCTGAAGTGGACTGATGTTCTCGCCGCGTCCAACGGCAAACGCCGCACCGAAAAATCCCAGAGAAAGCGCGATGCTTGTGGCCGGTCCCGCCAGGGCCATCAACAATTCGGCCTTCGCGCTGGACGGCTCATCCTCCATATCCGCCACACCGCCGAATACGAACAGGGTGATGCTCTTGATGTGCAGTCCAAAGTGCCGGGCGACCAGAGAATGTCCCAATTCGTGAAGGATAATGGACAGGAAAAGGCCCGCCGCACCCAGCAGGGCCAGGGTCCAGTAGATTTGGGCGCTGAAACCCTCGAAATAATGGGGAAAGAGTCCCGTGGCGAGCGACCAGGTTACCAGAACCGCCAGAAGAATCCAGGTCGCATCGGCTTCTATCGAGAACCCGAACAGCCGAAACAGTTTGAACTTCTGCGTAAACAATGTGCGGGTACTCCTCGCATGCTCAAACCGGACACCCTGGACGCTGCGAAAACGGTCGAGCGGAGCGCAGGGTGTTTTCCAGACTCCTTGCGGAGAACGGCCTTGTGCCGTTCGCCGTCTGCGGGCCAGCCAGACGGATCACGATTCACCAACCCGTACTATACAGTATTGCACGGCCTCAGGAAGGCATTCCCAGATACTACGGCACACGCTTCGCGGTTAACCGGCCGGGAACCTCTGCCTCTTGGCCTGCGGGGCGGATATCCTGCAACGGCTGGCTGACGCCTGCAGCACGGCAAACGAGGGCTAGAGCAGCGTTGCCTTCAGCTCAATACGGGTCCCTGCCAGCGCCTTTGAAACCGGGCATCCCTCTTTGGCCTGGTTCGCGATTTCAGTAAATCTGGCCGCATCTATCCCGGGGATGCGCGCTTTCATGGTCAGTTGAATCCCCGTGATCGCGAAGCCGCCCTCCACCTTGTCAACGGTCACGTCCGCGGTGGTGTCGATCCGTTCCGGCGTGAACCCGGCGTCACCCAGCAACGCGGAGAATGCCATCGAGTAGCATCCGGCGTGTGCAGCACCGATCAGCTCTTCCGGATTGGTCCCCGGCTTGTCCTCAAAACGGGTCCCAAAGGAAAACGGCCCTTCAAACGCGCCACTGCCCAGTTTCATTGAGCCTGAGCCTTTGACCAGGCTGCCTTCCCAGTGGGCTTCTGCTTTTCGTGTCGGCATGTCGCAGTCTCCTTTTTGTTTAGACTTCACCTGCTGTGCGTCCCGTACTTCCGCACAGGACAGATCTTGAGACGAACGGCTACCTATGCTGATTCTACACCGTTCGTCCCTGAAAATACCCGGTCGCTGCCCTTGCCAATCCATCAAAGACGCCTACATGACCAGGCATTCCCCGCATTCCCGGGCATTGGGCGATGCCAGCCTTAGAATGAACAGAAATGCCTTCCCCGATAATCCTTAAATGGCGAAGACGAGTCTGGCAGGCAGCGAAGCGTACCTTAATCCGTTCAAGCCTTTTCACTGTCTGTGCTATACTCAGATTTCACATATTTGCGGGAATTACGGCTCGCCGTCTGGGCTGCTGGCGGTTTGCGGTCACGTGTGCCGTGTTCCAGGGAGTGGGGGGGCGTAGGCATGCCTGAAGAGGTGTTGCAGGAGCCGCAGAGCGGAAAGCGCACGGTATTCTTAGTTGACGACCATCCTGTGCTGCGGCGCGGTCTGGCCGACCTGATCGGGACGGAGACGGACCTGGAAGTCTGCGGAGGCTGCTCGGGTGCCTCCGAAGCGTTGCGCCTTATCGATAGGCTCAACCCGGACCTCGTCATCGTCGATCTCCGGCTGAAAGAAGGATCCGGGTTCGACCTGATTGAACAACTGGCCGCGCGGGACCCGTCGCCCAAAATTCTCGTCTGTTCCGTCCACGATGAGCTTTTGTTTGCGGAGCGGTGTCTGCGCTCCGGCGCGTCGGGGTACATTCAAAAAGAAGAGGCCACGGGAAAGCTTGTGGAGGCCATCCGGCAAGTCATGGAGGGCAAGCTCTACTTCAGCCAGCATGTCTCCAATCAGATTATGAGCCAGCTGATTAATAACCCTGCCGGTGGTGGCGAAACCTCCGTCCGTGAGCTGTCCAACCGTGAATTGCAGGTATTCGAGCTGATTGGCCAGGGCTACAGCACCAAAGACATCGCCGCGCAATTGCACCTCAGCAGGAAGACTATCGAAACCTACCGAGAGAAGATCAAAGAAAAACTCAACATTATCAGCGGGAGTCAACTGGTGCAGCGCGCGGTCCAGTGGATGCTCGAAGAGGGGCGGTAAACCCTTCCGCTGGAGCGCTGATCCGCCCTTCCACAGGGGCCGGCTGTCTTTCGGACGGGCACATCGCCATTAACCCTGGCTTTTGTGCGAAGGCCCCGCGCAGCCCGCGCCCGTTCGGCGGCCTTACCCGTGCCAATTTGACTTAGGACTAGCCTCTCTTTACCATACCGCAATTCATCGCAGGCGAGTTGCGCGAGCAGTGTACATGGCCAAAAACCGGGCAGATCAGGAGACGGGATGCACCCATTCAGAACCCATACGTGCGCGGAACTCCGCAAATCGGACGTCGGCAAAGAGGTCAAGCTTTCAGGATGGGTCCACCGCAAGCGCGACCACGGCGGCGTGATCTTCATCGATCTGCGCGACCACTACGGCCTGACCCAGGTCATCGTGAACCCCGACGCCCCATTCTTCGGCGAAGCCGAGCAGGTGCGTTATGAGAGCGTGGTGACTGTCCTGGGCGACGTGGTGGCCCGCACGCCCGAAACCATCAATGCCAACCTTCCCACCGGCGAGATCGAGGTTGTTGCCACCAGTTTCTTGATTGAGTCCCAGGCGGATCCGCTCCCATTCCCGGTAAACCAAGAGGTGGAATACCCCGAGGAAACCCGCCTGACCTACCGGTTCCTCGACCTCCGCCGCGATCGCATCCACAAGAACGTCCTGCTCCGCTCAAAAACCGCCCAGCTGGTCCGCCAGCATCTCACTGAACGCGGATTTATTGAGTATCACACGCCGATCCTGACCAGTTCGTCACCCGAGGGCGCGCGCGATTACCTCGTCCCCAGCCGCGTGTATCCGGGGCAGTTCTATGCCTTGCCCCAGGCCCCCCAACAGTTCAAGCAACTGTTGATGGCATCCGGATTTGATAAATATTTCCAGATCGCCCCGTGTTTCCGGGACGAGGATTCCCGTGCGGACCGAAGCCCCGGCGAGTTCTACCAGGTCGACATCGAGATGTCGTTCATCACCCAGGACGATCTCTTCGCCGAGCTCGAAGTCCTCATGGTGCGCCTTTTCCGCGAATTGTCGAGCAAAACCATCACTGCCGACATCTTCCCGCGCATTCCCTACCGCGAGTGCATGGAATCGTACGGCACCGACAAGCCCGACATCCGGTACGACCTCAAGCTGCGCGACGTCTCCGAGCTTTTTGCCCAGAGCGAATTCAAAGTGTTCCGGAGCGCGGTGGACCAGGGCGGCGCCGTCAAGGTCATCAACGCCAAAGGCGCCGCCGCTCAGCCCCGCAAGTTTTTCGACGATGCCGAAGCCTTCGCCAAACAGGAGGGCGCCCGCGGCCTGGCCTGGATCGCGCTGCGCGATGGCGAAATGAAAGGCCCCGTGGCCAAATTTCTCAGCGAGACCGAGAAGCAGGCGCTCATCGACAAAACCGGCGCGGAAAACGGCGACGCCCTCTTTTTCGGGGCGGGAGCGCGCGCGGAAACCAACGCGCTCCTGGGTAAGGTGCGCATCTACCTGGCCAACGCCCTCGGCCTCATCGATACCAGCGTCGTTTCATTCTGCTGGATCGTTGATTTTCCGATGTTCGAATGGAATGAAGACGAAAAGAAAATCGACTTCTCGCACAATCCATTCTCGATGCCCCAGGGCGGATTGGAGGCGCTGGAAAGGCTCGACCCGCTCGACGTTCTCGCCTACCAGTACGACATCGTCTGCAACGGCGTCGAACTTTCCTCGGGCGCCATTCGAAACCACCAGCCCGAGATCATGATGAAAGCCTTCGAAATCGCCGGCTACCCCCGCGAAGTGGTCGAAACCAAATTCCCTGCGCTGTGGCGCGCTTTCCATTACGGCGCCCCGCCACACGGGGGGATCGCGCCGGGATTTGACCGCATCGTCATGCTTCTGGCCGACGAGCCCAACATTCGCGAGGTCATCGCGTTCCCGCTGAACCAGCGCGCCCAGGACCTCATGATGAACGCCCCCAGCGAAGTCACCCAGAAACAGCTGGACGAGCTCCATCTCAAGATCATCTATCCGCCCGAAGAGAAAAAATAGCCCGCGACCGGCTGCCTGCCCGCATTCCGCCTGCTGGATCCTGAGCGGCTGTGCCTGTCGCGCCATGTACTCTCTAACCAGGCATGGAAGGAAGCGCAGGGGCTTGCCCCTACACATGCGGCACGCGTGGCCGGGGGTGGACTTTCATCTTTCATTTCCGATACGTGCCTGAACAGCTTCTATGGCGGCCGTAGCTGGCCAGAGCCCAAAACGCGCCCAACAGCACCGAGCGGCACCCTCAGCCTTTCCTGGCATAACGCCTCCAATGCATGTCTGAATCGCCCAAAAATCGGATTCCCGGCACTATCCAGCCTCCGCGGTTGCGGCACGATCGAAAATGCCGCAACAAAGCCATCATCGGCCAGACCCTGGCCAGATGCGCTTCATTCGTTCTCTTGTCAACCCGGCCGTTGTGTACTATACTGATTCTTCGTATTCTTTTTTTGAAAAATACCCATAAACAGGGGGTTTTATGAGGCACCGGGCCAGTCTCGTAGTCGATATGGAAGGGATGAGCCGTCCCGCGTTTCACATCGCTCGTGAACTGTCTCAAAACAGCCGTTCCGGTCTGACAACCCGGTTTCTGGCCAAAAAACTCGACCAGCCGATCGAGGAGATCGAATACCTGGTCGACATCTACGATCGGGTGTTTTTTACCGACATTACCAAGGTGAAGCTCGTGACGGAGGCGCCCGGCGCCATCAAGCGGATCTGCGCTGGACTCGAAAACCACGGCGACGTGCCGTCGCTGTTTCACGGCATCAAATCGCTGGATTCGCACGGATTTCGGCGGCTGGAAGAGCTCCTGGGCATTGAGCGGCCTGCCGGCAAGAAGAGTGCCGGGGAACAGCTGCTCACCCGGTGCTACCAGCATCCCGACTCGCTCGTCGAATATGTGGCGACCCGCGGATTTTCCCCTGTCGCGCGCGAACTGTTCGATATCATTTGGCAAAGCAGCGACGGCATCATGCCGGTGGCGCAGCTGCGCATGGCGCATGGCGGTTCGGAGTATGACATCGAGCAGGGGCTCTGGGAGCTTTTCCGCGGTTTCGCCCTGTTTGAATTGTTTCGTTTCGATGCCGAAGGCCGCCTGCTGCGTGCCGTGAGCCTGCTTAAGGAATTGCGCCAGTGGCGGGCCGAATCTGAGAGGCGCCGCACCAATGTCGGGCGAATCAAAGCGGTTCGCGGCGAGATCGACGCCGTGGATGCGCGTGGCGTGGAGTTGAGCGATCGTCTGTCACACCTGGTGGCGGCCATTGCAGCGAAACCGGCCCGGTTGCGCGGAGACGGCGACCTCTTCCGCGAAGACCGCCGCCGGCTATTGGAAATGGTCCCTGAAGACGGCGAACCTTCCCTCAACATCTGCCTCTGGGCGGCTCAGGGCGCGGGGTGGATTGCGCGTGTAGACAACGAATTGCACGCGGTCGACGTGGAAGGGCTTGCGGCCACTGAACGGGCTGAACGGCACCTGCGCCTGTGCGACACGCTCCTGACTCGCAGCAGCGAATCGGCGTCCCGGCGCCTCATCGTGCTGCTGCTGACCGACCTGACGGTGGGCGCCTGGTATCCGGTCATGCGCTTTGTGGAGTATGCCCTTCACCGGAGCGAGGAAAGCGGCGCGCCGGTGCTTCGTTCTGCCGGAGGTTTCTGGCAGTACCTGTCGCCCGGCGCTTCCGGCTCATCGAGCCGCGCGCTGGCGCGTTCGCTGGAAGAGACGATGTGGTGGCTCGGCCTGGTGGATCGGGGGGAATGCGAGGGCGAGAGCGTGTTCCGCCTCACGGAACTGGGCGCTCTGGTCCTGGGCGATGGGAGCGCCACCCTGGCGAAGGCGCTCTTTCCTTCCCGGCGCTCCGAACTGGTGGTTCAGCCCAATTTTGAGATCGTCGTGGATATGCAGGCGGCGGATCCCCTCATCACGGTGCCGCTCGACCAGTTCTGCGAACGGGTGAGCACCAGCCAGGTGGTTGTGTACCGTCTGACCAAAGCGACCTTCACCCGGGCTGTGCAGCAGGGCCGAAACAGCGGCGCGTTCATCGAGTTTCTCCTGGCCCACAACAAGCGCGCCGCTCTGCCGCGCAACGTTCTGACCACGCTGGAAGACTGGCGCGGGGGAATGAAACGCGTCCGGTTGCGCACCATTCAAGTGCTCGAGGCCGACGATCCGCTCGTGATTGCCGATTTGAGACACCGGAAACGGGTGGCCAAGTATCTGAATCCCGCCGGATCTGAACATATGGCCGTGCTCAAAAGAACCCGGAAGTCTGAATTGAAAAAATTGCTGGAAAAAGAAGGGTTTGTCGTCGAGTGATGGCGCCCGCAACCTCTCATTCGGCCTGGCTGAGATAAGGCGACGGCGGGCGCGCCCTCCCGGGAGGAACACGCCCACCGTCTTCTCCCTGCGGTGGGTCGCAAGAGCTCAGTCGTTTACCATGCTCGCAGACGCGGGAAGCGATTTGGCGTCTGCGCTGGCAGCGGTGGTTCCCGAGATGTAAAGCAGGCTGGACGGATCATCGCCGGCGGAGATCGCCAACAAATGGCAGGTCGCGAGAAGACCGCTGCCGATGCGTTTTCCGGCTGCGCCGTCTACGGTCACGCGCAGGATGCCGGGGCCTGCCAGGCTCGCGGCCACGGTTTTACCGGCCGCAAGCGCGGATTCCTCGGCTGTCGCAAAAGTCCCATCCGTCTGCTTTGCAGCAAAGGCCGCCGGATCAAAGCACAGATCGAAGGCGACGGTGCTTACCTGGCCGCCACTGAGATCCACTATCCACACCGGCACCTCGAGAGGCCGTCCGGAGACCACGGAGCCTGCAGGAGCCAGGGTCAAGTGAACCTGCGGGAGAAAATAGGTGAAGCCGCGCGCCAGCGTGGATGTGCCCGCCGGGCTTTCCACCGTGACATTCACTGCGCCGCCGCCGGACGGCGTCACAGCCAGAATCGAATTGCCCGCCGCATCGCAGCGGAGCCAGGGAGAGGCCGTGTTCCCGAACAAAACGCGCGAGACGTCTCTGAGGCTGGCGCCGGTAATGCGCACGACGGTCCCGCCCGTCTCTGCGCCCATCTGAGGGGCCAGAGCGGTGATGACCGGTTCCCCGGCCCCTGAACACTCTTTGCAGTAGAGCAGCCCGTCGTTCAAATCAGCGGTTTCAAATTTGAGGTGGGTCGTCGCACCTGAGGTCACGGATGGCAGGGCTCGAAACGTGAGGATGGCCAGGCTGCCTTGTCCGGAGGTCGCGCTGACATGGGCATTTGCAACGGCAATTTTGCCTGCGCGCGGATTCACGATGGGCGCGATCCATTCCTGGGTGAGGGAACCGTTGCGGATGGTCACGTACTCCAGGGCGCGCGCGTCGTAAAGCAATTCGAAGAAGTAGCCGCGGGTACGCGAGCCGGTGTCAACGCTGACGGGGATTTCGTAGCTTGCACCCGGTTCCAGCGTCACTGTGCCGGGGATGTTGAGAGTCCGCGTGGCCCCCGCCGGATCGCCATATTCCTGGGCGACCGCGGCTTTGACCGCAGCCTTTTCGTTGGTGGCTTCAGGTCCGATGCCATTCCCATCGGTATCGATGGGAAATTGGCTGATCAGTCCCTCGCTGAACCGCATGATAAGGGACGCGTCAACCGTCCCGGCGTAGACCGGGTCGTCCCCGCTGACATCGCTCGCGGCCTCGGCAAACTCTCCCCCGGGTTCATTGGGTTTTCTGATCAACCCGGTGCGGCGCTTCAGGATGTGCACAGCGTCGGCATGGTTGACGCGGCCGTCGCCGTTTGCGTCGCCATAAAGGTAGGTGGCGGCTGGAGTGACCGTGAACTCGCCGTTCCGGATAGATACGGGGGTGGCGCCGCCATTCAGCGACGCGGAGACAAAGCGCAGCGTGGAGGTCTGACCGGGGGCCGCGGATTGATTGACGGCCAGGTTCAATACGGCCACGGTCCCGGAACCGGGGCTCAGGGCGGCACCAGACGCTGAGATGGACACCGAGCCCGAACCGGCCGTAACGACCGGGCTGCCCCAGCCGCTGGTGGCGGTCCCCGATGCCACTGTGGCGACCTGAAGCAGACTGCCGCTAAATAGCAGGGTGATGCGGAACGATGTAAGGCCCTGCGTCTCGCTGATATGTATCGGGCACGCCACGGTGGCGCCGGCGGGGCCGTTGAGGTTGGTGGGTATGGAGAGCATGTAGGCGACTGGGGGCTGGACCGTCACCGTGCGGGTAACTTCCGGGGCGGCGTTGCCGGCGCGGTCGGACACGTTGTATCGCAGGGTGTATGTGGCCGGCCTGGCGGTATCGACCTGGCCTGTGACCACGATGTAGGGGGTCAGGTTACCGTCCACGGCGTCGGTGGCTGTTGCGCCCGGATCGGTGAAGGGGGTGTTTTGTGCGATCGTCATACTCGGCGAGCCGGTCAGAGTAATCACCGGAGGAGTGCCGTCAGCGCGCGTGCTGGTCAAACCGATTCCTGAAGGTTCGGGACTGAAATTGCCTGCCTTGTCTTCGAGGCGGAACGCAAAATAGTACATGCCCTCGACGCCATTGGGATTGAACGTGATTTTTCCGGCGCCGGTGGAGGCCGTGTGGCCGGTACGCGCCCACCCGCCGTCGTTGCAGCGCACCCACAACGTGGCGGTCTTCAATCCGCTGACGGCGTCAGTCATGCCGCTGAACGTCACGGGAATGGCCGACGCCGAGGCAGTCGCCGGAGAGGTTGCCGTTCCGACCTGGGGCGGAGTGGTGTCGAAAATTGTGACGGAGGCGCAGGGCACAGCGAGGTGGGCGGGGGCGGCCTGCTGGTTTTTCAGGGCGATCACGGTGGGCTCGGACGCCGCAGGCACAGCACCTTCATCAAATGCGAAAGCAGGACGGCAAACGGCCACCACGGCGACCGCAAGAAGCGTCTGCCATAAGCGCGGTGTTCGAAGAGCTCTGCGCCCTCGCCTGCGGAATCGGCTCATCGTGGAAAACCCCCTGTGACCGCGTCAGTCTGTGTTGAGAACATCCACCCCCCATTCTCAGTAAAACATATCATGAATTTTTGCCCAGCGCAGCCAGAATCACCAGCTGAACGTCGACCGCATCGGTTCCGCCGACCGCGTTCACATTGGTGGGTACCGGAGTCTGCATGCCGAGCGCTCCGTTGATCACCAGCTGGATATCCACGGCGTTGACGATCCCATCGTGATCGATGTCGCAGGGAACGCCGCTTTTCGGATAGGAACTTGCGCAGGCCCCATCTGTGCCGCGGGCGCATTCGATATTATCCCAAAACCCGTCGTTGTCGGTATCGCGCGCGAACGGCGATAAGCCGTACAGGTACTCATTCAGGTTGCTCACCCCGTCGCCGTCAAAATCTTCCCAGGCATCCGTGCAGTCCAGCGGGTCGAGTCCATTCCAGACTTCCCAGCCGTCGGGCATGCCGTCGCCGTCGCTGTCCGCGTTGGCGGGGTCGGTTCCCAGTGCGATTTCCACCTCGTCGGTCAGACCGTCGCCGTCGCTGTCCGCATACGAGGCGGTCGTGATTTGCACAAAGGCGGCATCTCCGGCGCAGCTTGGGCTGGCCAGTGCCGGGGCGGCGCTTGAAATCGCGAGGAAGGCACAACTGGCGGCAATACGTATATAAATCCAGGCAGGCGGCGAAACATGCATCCCCGGGATCTCCTTTGCGCACACAGTCTGCGTGGTGGCGCCAACGCACATGCGCAAGGCCAATGCCAAGGAAATCGCTGCGGGAAGAGCCGAGGCGGCACTGTTGCAACTCTTTTAACATCAATAGGTTGTTCGGGGGGAGGCCATGCCGGCTCTTTCCCGGGGCGCGCAGATACAGTGGCAGGACTTCGTCGGATTGGCAGGGCATTGTCAAGGTGACGCACGCCGCGTATCTGGTTCAATGCGTGACCAGGCGGCTGTGGAGCGGGCAGCGTGCTTCATGTGCTGCGGAGGATGGGAGATAAAAATGTGGCAGCGGGCGTGGGACATCGCCCGCTGCCACTCGTGACAGTGAGGTGTTTGGTCTAACAGGGTTCAGACGACATCACGACTCCATGTCATTCCGCCAGTAGAAACGGGCTCAGGCAATCACGAAACGCCGCAGGGCAACACCGGCAATGCCCAGTCCAAACAGTATCATCGTGGCCGGCTCAGGGACGATCTCGCGAAACCGGATTTCCACCACGAGGTCATTGTAGTCCCCGTCATACCGGGGATCCGAGGGCCGTACCTGCGGAATCCCGTCTCCTGCCAGCTGAGCAGGCAGGGGCAGGTCTTCCCAGCACAGCAGGATCGTGTTCGCATCGACGCCGTACGCGACCATGTGATCATCGCCGAGCCAGTTGAGCGCCTGCTCCGAGTGCCAGGTTACGTTTGCGGCCGGACGCAGGTAAAAC
>DAOSJS010000036.1:0-20900 GCA_035367355.1 Candidatus Hydrogenedentota bacterium | reverse complement strand
AGCCCGGCGTGGATCTTGTAATTTGCCATGATTTCGCTCCGTCGTGCCGCGTCGCCCCGGGGCCTTTGCCCGCCCGGCAGGTGCCGCCTGGCCACGAGCAGGCCCAGTACAAAACCCGCCAGCAAGATCCCCAGGCCGGTAAGCACGTGGGGGAGCAGCGAAAACGCCATCACCACGCCAGACACAACCTTCGTCAGCAGCACCAGCAGCAGTGCGATGGCCACGCCTGTGCAGATAAGCGCTTTCATGGTTCGGCTTCTCCGCTGAGCGATGCCGGGTTACTCAAGCTCGCCGGCGATTTCGGCCTTCTTCGGGCCGGTTTCCGGCGACTTCAACGCGTTCAATTCGGCTTCGAGCGCTTCGTCGGTGGCCAGACGGTCGATTTCCTCGCCGAGAGCGGGTTTGCGCCCAAAATTGACCAGTTCCGCGCCGGCCTCCATTCGATCGATTCTGGACTCGAGATTTTCGAAGCGGGCCACTGCGTTCGTGTAATCGGCCTTGCGAATGTTCTGCTGGGCGCGTTTCTTATGCTGCGCGTGGACGTGGCGCTGCGCCAGCATTCGCTCCTTGTTGCGCGCCGTGGCCAGTTTCTCTTCGAGCTGGATTATATCAGTCTGGTACTGCTCCACCAACGATTCGAACTGCACCAGCTCCTGCTCGAGCGCCTCCGCGCGGTGCGTAAACCGGCGCTTCTCCAGCAGCGCCTCCCGGGCGAGGTCGTCCCGGCCCTTGTCCACGGCCAGCTGCGCCCGTTCCGTCCAGCGCATCTCGCCCGCGCGAGCCTCCTCGAGCTGCCGTCCGATCTTCTTTCCCTGAGCCATCGCACCCGCGCACGAGGCCTTGATCTCGATCAGGGTGTCCTCCATCTCCCGGATCATCAGCCGCACGAGCTTCTCCGGGTCCTCGGCTTTGTCAAGCATCGCGTTGATGTTTGAGCTGATAATGTCGGCAACGCGCGAAAAGATACCCATATCGTGTCACCTCCGGCTGAAACCAGCGGGGAACCCCGTTGAAATGGCTCCCGGTTCAAAACATGCCGAGGAAAGCGCAACCTCTGTGCCAAGACCGTCAAAAGCTGTAAAGCACAGTAAATCAATGGGTTAATTTGGAATTGAGGCGAAAGTCTAGACATCCTTCGCGGCAAATGTAACAGTTTTGAGGTTAATTCATCCCATGTGTGGCGAATTTTACCACATGCCGCGAGCTTGCCGTGTGTTTGCGAGGAGGGCGGTGAAAGCCCGCCGTGGCCTGGCGCCTGGCGGGTGCTCAGGAGATCTGGGCGCAGGAATCCAGGAGGTCGCGCACGGCCGACACCATGTCCATGGCGCGGTATGGTTTGGGCACGAAGCGGATGCGCTCGTCCTGCTGCAGGGCCGGTTCCACGGTGTCGGTGCCATAGCCGCTGGAAATGATGCACGGCAGTTCGGGGGCGCGTTCACGCAGGCATTTAATGGCGGCGGCGCCGCCCATGCCTGGCATCAACAGGTCCATGACCACGAGAGAGATGATCGCCCCGTGTTCATCAAAGACCTCGATGCTTTGCTCGCCGGTATCCGCGGCCAGCACGGTGTGGCCCTCTGCCTCGAGCAGGTCGCGCAGGAGGTTCTGCATGAACAGTTCATCGTCCACGATGAGGATGGTCTCGTGTCTGTGCTCTCCGCCGTTTCGCGCCGCCGGCTTGCGCGGCTGTTCGCGTGGGCCCGTGTCGACGCTTTCGAAGGCGGGAAGGTACACGTCGATGCGGGTACCGCGCCCGAGCTCAGAATCGACCCGGATGGCGCCGCCGTGTGCTTCAACCACGCCATAGACCACGGACAGGCCCAGGCCGTATCCGTTGGTATTGGTCTTGGTCGTGAAAAAGGGCTCGAAAATGTGGCGCACCACTTCGGGGGGCATGCCGGCACCGCTATCTTCAACCGTAACATGCACATACGGTCCGAGGCGGTCAAGGTTCAAGCGCTCTCGCATCTCAGCATCCACATCCACGTTGGCGGTTGTGATGCAAATCCGCCCCCGGTCCTCGATGGCGTCGCGCGCGTTTATGAGCAGGTTCATCAGCATCTGGTTGATCTGGCTGAGGTCGGCTTTCGCCGAATACAGGTCACGGGCGCGCTCGAAACGGAGCTCGATGCTGGGGTCGACGGCCAGCGACAGCAGGGAGAGCGTCTCGTCGATGACCGCGTTGAGATTGGTCTCCTGGGCCTCTGTCTTCTTGCCGCGGGCGAAGGCGAGCAGTTGCTGGGTGAGCTCGGCCGCGCGCGAGGCGGCTCCCTCGATCGCGCGGGCGTAACGGGAGAAATCCGAGCCGGCGGGCGACGTCTCGCGCAACAGCGACGCATAGCCCAGGATTCCTCCGAGTATGTTGTTGAAATCATGGGCAATACCGCCCGCCAGACGGCCCAGGCTCTCCATTTTCTGCGATTCGATCAGCCGCGCCTGCAGCGCTTCACGTTCGGTGACATCGACAACGATGCACACCGCGCCATTGACTCCGCCTTCATCCTCCATCATCGGCGAGAACGCGATGTTGCAGATCCGGTCGGCGCCGTCGCGCCGGTGAATGGCCAGGTTCCGGAATTCGATGGGCCGGCCTTGTTCCAGCACATCTTTGGTCAGGCGTTCCAGAAACGGCACCTGCGGATCCAGGGCCCGGCCGCATGCGTCGCGAAGCGTCTGAAAGTCGGTCACCTTGCCGCCGACAATCTCTTCCAGGCGGGGGTTGAATGCCATCAACTCAAGATTGCGGTCGATGATCAGCATGCCCACTTCGGCATTGTGCAGCGCGCTGGCGAGCATGTCGTGCGAGTGCCGGAGCTTTCGCTCCGCCTCTTTACGTGCTTCGATATCGCGCACAATGACACTGAAACCCAGCGGCGCGCCTTCGTCTTCCGACACCGTGGAAATCGAGGCGCTGGCCCAGAACTTCTGGCCGGATTTCGTTTGTGCGGCCAGCTCGAGATCCCGCAGCGGCGCGCCCTCTTCAACCTGTTCGCGCGACATCAACGACAGGGGCGCCGCGTCTCCGGCGAAGAGCCGGGCTACCGGCATCCCGATGGCCTCTTCCGCTGCGTACCCGAACAACGAGCGCGCTGCGCGGTTCCAGGTTCGAATGACTCCATCCCGGTCGCACCCGAACACGGCCTCCGCCGACATGTCGGCCACGCGCGCCAGAAACACGCCCTGATCATGCAGGTCTTTGAGTCGCAAGTGGTCTTTTTCCAGATGGTCATGAAGGCGGGTCACATCACGCAGCAGGGCCAGAAACGCCAGGAGGATGGAGATATAACCGGCGTTTTCGGTGATCCGGGGCGCCAGTTTATGTCCGAATCCTTCGCTGCCCACTACGGGCCAGGAGGCTATCGCGGAAATTTCGAATGTAAAATCTATGAATCGTGAGAAAGCCAGACATACTGCGCCAATGTACAGGAAGTACACCATGGCCGATTTTCGCGTCAATCCGCGGGCAGCCGCGCACGCCCCGAATACGAGCAACCCGGTTCCGATAAATTCGAAGAAGTCTCCCCACAACTCGTTACCCAGGAAATAGCCGGGATAATACGAGATGCTGAAGAGCAGCACTCCGGCCGCCAAGATGGCGCTTATGCCCCGCCAGCCTTTCATTCGCCCTCTCCGTCTGAAAACAGATGCCCCCTGCGCTCTGTTCGGATTCGCCCGCCCGGTCCCAGCCCCCTTAGAGTATAGTCTGAAAACCGCGTTCGTGCCAACTTCGTCAGAGCACGTATCAGGGCATTTGAATGGAATTATAGCATCATATGCGCCGTTTACGGTTTAATGCGCCGCGCACCGCTCAGATTTTTGTACTTCTGTACTACACCGCATTTTGTTGCTGTTGCGACTAACGGAGGCAGCCCGGGCAGGGATCAAGGTGCGAAATCGCCCCTGCCATGAGTATAATTGCGCCTTGTGTCCCCCAAATCTGGAGTTCTGGTGGTGCGGAAATTTACGGCATGGGCGCTGCTCTTGGGCTTCTTCCTGTCCGCGGGATGCGGAGAGCGCGGGGCGCCCGTCATTCCTCCCGGCATGGTGCCCGTTGGGGAGCATCCGTTGGAGATCAACACGCCGCCTTTGAAGGTGGTCGCGCGGATCACGGAGCCATTCCCTGAGGAGACCGCCAGCGCCGCGGATGAGCTGGACGCAGCCCTGCGCGACATGGGCCTGGACCTTGACCAGCCGGTGGAAAGCCCCGAGCCGGCGATCTCCGGAGATACAAAGCCTGCTGGCGCAGACGGTGAGGAGGATGCAACAGAGGAGCTGTCCGAAGCGCCGGACGGCGCGTCTGAGGTAGGCATTGCGGATGAGCTGGCCGCATTGCGGTCCGATGTGGCGCGGATGCAGGCGATGCTCGACCTGGTGCTCGACGAATTTGTGATCAGCCTGAAAAACGAGAACAACCGCTTGCGTGAAGAGCTTGAAACGCTTGAGCATGCGCTGGAAACCCGGGAGGCGATGGAGCGCGCGCCATTTCCTCCCTTGAGCCTGCCCGATGCGGCGCAGGCACGGGGAACCCCGGCCGTGGCGGAGAGGCCGCCGGCGTACGACGCGGTCGCGATGCCAGCGCCCGGCGAAAGCATCCGCTACGCCGTGATCAAGGAGTGGGGGCGCAATGCAGAGGAGGCTGCCCGTCTGAACAATGCCTCCACCCTGAAAGGCATGATTTGCGCTGTGCCGCCCCAGGCCTCGGACGACCAGCTTGCCGAACTGGGGCGCTGGCTGCGCAGCGAGTACGATGCTTACGAAAACATCAATATCGATGTGTTCGATGACGTGGATGCCGCGCGGCGGTTTGCGGAAACCAACAGCATGGAAGGCGGGCGGCGCGTGCTGAACGTATCTCGGCATCCTGCCACCAACCGCGACGTCATCGTGCTGATCCGTCCGGACGGCACGACGGTGATCCCGCGGGAGACCGCGCCGTAGGTCATATGTCGTCGAGGACGTAGACGGCGGGCAGTTCGCGGAACCGCTCTTCGTAATCCAGGCCGTATCCCACCACGAACAGGTCGTCGATGGAAAATCCGACATATTTGGCCGCCACGGGGATATTGCGCCGGGCCGGTTTGTCCAGGAGGGTGCACAATTCGAGCGAATCGGGCTTCGCCTCGCGGAACCGGTCGAGCAGAAAATGCGTGGTGTAGCCGGTATCCAGAATGTCTTCTACGATCAGGACATGCTTTCCCGCGAGGCTTTCTTCAGGGAAGATGGTGACCTGCACGCGGCGGCTCGACTGTGTTCCCTGGTAGCTGCGGGCGCGCACGAACTCGATGCTGGTGGCGACGGTGAGTTTTCGCGACAGGTCGGCTGCGAACATCAGCGCCCCTTTGAGCACTACGGCCAGCACCAGTTCGCGGTTGGCGTACTCGCGGGAGATCTCGGCGGCCAGCTCGGAAATTCGGGCCTGGATTGCCTGTTCTGATATGAGCGGCTCGTTACGGCGTTGCATTTTCGACCCGGATCTCCACATAACGGCGGGTCGACGGCGTCACGGCGGCGGTTTGCCCTATGGCACGCCCGATAACCCACACGATGGTCCCCTGAGCGGTGAGGAGAGGTTGCCGTGCGCGCTCCCGCTCTGTCAAGCCCAGGTCGATGAAGTAGTCTTTCAGCTTTTTGGTGCCTCCCAGTCCGAGGGGGCTGAACCGGTCTCCGGGGCGGCGGAATCGCACGGCCAGGGCGGTTCCGAGTGTCTCCGCATCGAAAACCTGACGGGCCGGCGTGCAGTACGCCGCGAGTTCCTCTGCTGGTGACTTTTCCAATTCGCGCACGGTATACCGCTGCCCGAACGCCACGGTCTCTCCAGGAAAGGCCAGTGTTACGGCTGCTTCCTCGCTGTGCACCGGTTCTTCAACGATTTCGGTGACCTCGCGCCCGTTGCGCAGGAGAATGCCCTGGCCCAGGTCGCAGGCCTTGCCTGCCGCTCCCTCGAGCAGGTGGCGGCGAATAAGCTCGATGCGATCGGCGGGGCATTCGATGCCAAATTCCCAGCCCAGCAGGGCCACTACGCGGCGCTGGAGAGCTGGATGCATCATCGCAAAGGCCTGCCGGTCGATGGTCTGCTCGCCGGTACGGCATGCATCCGCAAGATCCGTGGCCAGTCCCTGCAGGAAGTCATCTTCATCGCGCTGGACCTCCGCCAGGCGCCTCAGCGCGTCCCGGACGCGCGGGTTGTAGTGGCGTGCCAGAAGCGGCAGCAGCTCGTGGCGGACGCGGTTGCGGGGGTGACGTGTATCCGTGTTGGTCTGGTCGATGCGGTACGGCAGATCCCGCGCATCGAGATAGGCGAGTATCTCGTCCCGGGCGCAGTCGAGCAGAGGCCGGATGATGCGGACGTCCCCGGCCTGGCGAACCGGCGGGATCGCCCCCAGCCCGCCTGGAGATGTGCCGCGGAGAAGCCGAAGCAGTACGGTTTCGGCCTGATCATCGGCGTGATGGCCCGTTGCGAGGGCTTGACACTTCCGCGCAGCGGCCGTTTCCAGCAGGAAGGCGTACCGGGCCCGGCGCGCCAGCTCTTCAAACGATTCCCGCGATTGTGCGGTTTCCCGGGGGATGTCGCGGCGGGTTTCGTGGCAGGGGACGCCGTAGCGGGCCGCAGCCTCGCGCACGAAGGCGGCATCCTTCGCACTTTCGCCCGCGCGCGTCCCGTGATCGAAATGGGCGATCTCGAAGGGAATGCGCAGTTCGTGAAACACCTGAACGAGGCACATGGAATCGGGCCCGCCGGACACGGCGGCCAGACACGGAGTGTCCGCATCGAGCATGTCATGGCGGTGAAGGGTATCGCGAACGCGATCGAGCAGTTTTGGGGCCTTTTGCTTCACGGCCGGCTCCCGGCGGCAAGAGGGAAATGGTGGCGGCGCACGGATTTGAACCGCGGACCTTGGGATTATGATTCCCCTGCTCTAACCAACTGAGCTACGCCGCCACACGGGCCGTAAGTGTACCAAACATTTGGCCGGCATGTCCACTTTTGTTCACACGTTTCTGCCGAAGGGGGCGCACGGCGTAACGGCCGTGCTTCACGGCGGCCAGGCTGGCCGTTTGAGGGCACGCCGCCGGTCTTTTTTTTGCATTGCCGCTCTCGCGCACTGTGGGCATGCTGCATCTCTTGAACACCTGGTTCAGGGACAGTAGACTGGCATAAATGTGAGCAACTGCAGGCACATGTACGACCGTGAAAGGGTACCGCCATGAGATACGGCCTCTCGGAAAGCAGCAGGTTCCTTCATCATCTGACCCGCCGGGCCTTTTTACGGTCCTCGGTGCTTGCGGGCGGGGCCGCCACACTGAGTGCGCCGGCCATTGCGCAGCAGACTGGCGCCAACGAACGTCTGAATATCGCCATCATCGGTTCGGGGGGCCGCGGCGCCGGCAACCTGGAGGCGGTGAGTTCAGAAAATATCGTGGCGCTTTGCGACGTGTATGAGCCGGCACTTGCGGCGGCTGCGCAGAAATTTCCACAGGCGCGGACATTCGTCGATTTCCGGAAGCTCTACGATCACGCCGATGAGTTCGACGCGGTGGTCGTCAGTACCTGCGAACACACCCACGCCTTCGCGACCTTGCCCGCGCTGCAGTTAGGCAAGCATGTCTTCTGTGAAAAACCCCTCACCCACAACGTGTGGGAAGCGCGCATCATCCGCGAAGCGGCGAATCAGGCCCGAGTGGCCACGCAGATGGGCACGCAGATTCATGCCTCGGACAACTACCGGCGCGTGGTCGAGCTGGTGCAGTCGGGGGCGATTGGCGCGGTTGGTGAAGTGCACGTCTGGGTGGGGCGCGCCTGGGGCTGGCACGCCACAGAGGAAGAAGCCCAGGCCGCGAAGGATATCGTGTTTGTGCAGGAACGGCCCACGGTAGAGGATCCCATTCCCGAAGGGTTGCATTGGGACCTCTGGCTCGGGCCGGCCCCGGCGCGGCCGTTCAGCGAGGTCTATTTTCCGGGACCCAAATGGTACCGGTGGTGGGATTTTGCGAACGGCACCATGTCCGACCTGGGCTCGCACTGGATCGACCTGCCGTTCTGGGCGTTAGACCTCGATTTTCCCCGCACCATCGAAGCCAGCGGGCCGCCGCCGCACCCCGAGCTCGCGCCCGCGTCGATGCAGGTGACTTACGAATATGGTGCGCGCGGCGATTTGCCGCCGGTCCGGCTGACCTGGTACCAGGGCCACGAAAAACCGCAAATCTTGAAGGACGGCGGCATTCCTGAATGGAACAGCGGGGTTTTGTTCGTTGGTGAAAAAGGCATGTTGCTCGCGGACTACGGCCGCCATACGCTGCTGCCTGAAGCGAGCTACGCCGATTTTACGCCGCCCGAGCCGTTCATCCCCGCGTCGCTCGGACATCACGCCGAGTGGCTGCATGCCTGCAAGACCGGCGCGCCGACTACGTGCAACTTCGAGTATGCGGGCTGGCTGACCGAGGCGAACCATCTGGGCAATGTGGCCTATCGCACCGGCAAGAAGCTTGAGTGGGATCCTGTCGCACTTCAGGCCACCAACGCGCCCGAAGCCGCCCAATTTATCCGTCGCGAGTACCGCGAGCCCTGGAAGCTGATCTAGACGGCGGACTGAGGAGAATTTGTTTCTCAGGCTCTATAAGCGCAAGTAATAAGGAGGGCCAGAGAATGAAGAAGCGTCATTGCCTTCTTATCATTGCTCTCGGTTCACTGTTTGCGGCGCCGGCGATAGCCGAAAGCCTCGACCAGGAGTTCGAGCGCTTGTACGCGGCCCGCAATACGTGCACTTAGAATTTGAATGTGGGACTGCAAAATGCTCGACGTCCCCGGGGAGGCATCTGCTACAATACGCGCCATTGTCTCAACGGGAGGTTCACTGCAATGGGAGATGACGCTTCAGTTCGCCAGGCCTCAGAGGCCCAGACCGATGCTTCGGGACGGGTCGTGGCCGTTGATGTGTTGCGCGGGTTCGACATGTTCTGGCTGGTCGGCGGAACCGGATTCGGGATCGCGGTTGCCCGTCTGCTGGGAGGAAATGCCGGTTCGTTTCTGGAATCCCAGTTTGACCATGCGGATTGGGTCGGGTTTACGTTTTACGACCTCATTTTTCCGCTGTTCGCTTTTCTGGTCGGCATGTCGCTGGTGTTTTCGCTGGAGAAACGACTCCAGACCGGGGGCCGCTGGGCCGCCTACAAGCGCCTGCTCCGCCGCGCGGTTCTGCTCTTTGTCATGGGGCTCGTATATTACGGCGGATTCAGCAAAGAATGGCCGGACATTCGCCTCCTGGGCGTGTTGCAGCGCCTGGCGTTGTGCTACCTCTTCGCCGGCATTCTTTTCATCCATCTTCGGCCGCGCGGCCTGATCATCGCCTGCCTGTTTTGCCTGATAGGTTACTGGCTGCTTCTGTCGTTCGTGCCGGTACCGGGCACCGGCCAGACCTCGTTCGACGAACACGGGAACTGGGCGTGGTACGTGGACAACCAGTTCCTGCCCGGCCATAAGCATTACGGCGACTACGACCCCGAAGGCCTGCTCAGCACCATCCCCGCCGTGGCGACGTGTCTGCTGGGTGTGTTTGCGGCGTTTCTCCTGCGCACCGCCGCTCTGACTCCCTGGCGCAAAGCGGTGCTCTTTCTTGCCGGCGGCGCCAGCCTGGCCGCGCTCGGATATCTTTGGGGACTCCAGTTTCCGGTGATCAAGAAGATATGGACCTCCTCCTACGTCCTCGTGGCGGGTGGATACAGCTTCATGCTGCTGGGCTTTTTTTATGTGCTGGTGGACATCTTCGGATTTCGCGCCTGGGCCCGGCCATTCCTCTGGATCGGGGCGAATCCGCTCACGATCTACATGGCTCGAAACATGATCGACTTCAACAAACTGGCGTTGCGGTTTGTTGGCGGCAACGTCCAGCTCCTGGCCGGGGAAGAATGGGGGTATCTGCTCCACACGGGCTGTTCATTGGGGCTGTCGCTGCTGGTGGTATGGTTTCTGTACCGGAAAAAGATCTTCCTGCGCCTGTAGGCCCCACACCGGCCACAACCCGGAGAATGGCACAGCCCGAATCCTGTGTAATCCCGGCCGGTGGGGCAGCGTGCGGGTATACGCCGGAAAGGAGGCGCAAGCATGCGGATGAAGGGAGTGGCTGTGTTTTGCCTGGTGACTGCTTTGGCGCTTGGCGGTGCGACTGCGCCTGCGCTTGAACCCGGCCAGGCAGCGGGGCCGGTCCGTTTCGAGAACCTGGACGACGTTCAACGGACCATGACCACGGAGAATTACGCGTCGCGCAAAGCGACCGTCGTGGTGTTCCTTTCCGGGCGCAGCGCGGCCGTGCTCGACCAGATGGAAGCGATGAACGCGCTCTACGACCGCGTTCGGCTCAACGGCATCCTTTTCGTGGGCATCTGCCCGGATCCGAATCAATCCGGCGATGAACTGCGCACGTTTCTGCAGCATACCGGCGGAATTATCCCACTCTATCGCGATCCGCAGCGGGAGGCCGCGAATCAGTTCGGCGCCACGGTGACCCCTGAATATTTCATGCTGGACAGCAAAGGAGAACTCGTCTACCACGGCGGGCTGGGTCAGCCGGGCGAAGGCCTTGATCGCGCGCTTCAACAGCATCTTTCGGGAGAGGCCGTGACGGCCCAGGCGCCGCTGGGGGGCGATCCCATCGGCGTGGAGGCGCCGCAGCGGCCCGTCCCCGACCAGTACGGCACGATCTACTTTGCGTCGCAGCTGATCTTCGAAAAGATCCCGGGTGCGGCCGTGCATCACTGCTCGACGGTAGCGGAGGCGCCGAACGGAGACATCCTCTGCCTGTGGTACGGCGGCAGCTACGAATCCTCGGAGGATCAGGCGCTCTACCTGGCCCGGCAGCGGCGCGGCGCGGCGGCGTGGGAAGAGCCGCAGCGGCTGCTCTTCGATCCCAGTCTGCCGCCCGGCAATGCGGTGCTGTTTCAGGGGCCGGACCGTAAACTTTGGATCATCTGGGGGCGGATGGAATCGGATCGCCCTCTTCGGCGCGGCAGCGGCTGGGGGGAGTGCCGGCTGATGTACCGCACGTCTGATGACAACGGCGTGACGTGGAGCGGCGATTCCGAGATCCCGGACGGGTTTGGTTCGCTTCCGCGGAATCTCCCGCTGACGCTCGCCGACGGCCGGTTCGCCATACCCGTGAGCGGGGAAGGGCGGCAGGCGCATGGCGGCTCGTACCTGCTGTTTCTGGACCCGGCGGGCCCCGTGTGGACGCGCAGCGGATTCGCACGGGGCGGCAGCCAGCCGACCGTCATTCAACGCGATTCTGGAGAGCTCCTGATGCTGATGCGGAGCAGTCCGCGGATTCGGCAAAGCATCTCGCCGGATGGCGGCACAACCTGGCAGCCATCCGAAGCAACGGAACTGAAAAATCCCGACTCCGGCATCTGCATGACCCGGCTGAAGAGCGGGCGTATTGTGCTCGCCTTCAACGATACCGATGGCGACGACCGCACGCCCTTCAATCTCATCCAGTCCGATGACGGCGGCGTCACCTGGACGAATCAGCGCACGCTCGAGGCCGACTGGGGAGAGTTCTCGTACCCCAGCATCCTGCAGGCGTCCGATGGCCGGATTCATCTCACGTACACCTACCGGCGTTTTTCGATCAAGCACACCGTGTTCAATGAAAACTGGCTGACGACCTACGAACGGCCAAATTGAACGAGGCGGATTTTTCGCGCCACGGGCGGGATGTGCTGGAAGTGATGAGGCGATCCCTATGAAATCTCTGCTTTCTTCTGCACAGGAGCCTGGCGTGCCGTACTTTTTCCTGCGCATTGGCCTGTGGGGCCTGTGCGTGTGCATGGCGCTCAGTGCGTGCGCGGCCGCGCGGGCCGGGGAGGTGCGGGATGCGGTGGACTGGCCGGCGTTTCTGGCGGCTTCTGATCCCGTGTGGGAGCGCTGGCCGGAAAACTGGTGGGAAGCCCCGTACCTGGGCAATGGCATGATGGGCACGCTGATCCGAAAACTCGACGAGCGGACCGTCGAGTGGCAGGTGGGCCGGAGCGATGTCGAGGATTACCGCCCGATCAATTACGGCATGGGCCGCTTGCCCATTGGCAGTTTTCTCTTGCGGACGCAGGGGGAATTGACCGGATGCGATATGCGCCTGAACCTGCTCAACGCGGAAGCCGGCGGGCTGATCCAAACCAGCGCGGGCCGCATTGCCTTCACGACCCTGGTGCACGCCGACCGGATGGCGATCCTCGTGTGCTGGAAAGGCGAAGGGGGTGAAGCGGACAGCGCGCTGGAGTGGCATCCGAAAGAAGCATTGCATCCGCGCCTGGCGGTCAAGCCCGATCCCGAGCGCAAGAAGACCTGGGAGCCCAATCCCGGCGGGTACCAGAGCGATTGCGGCGGCGTTCCGGTCTGGGTGCAGCCCCTGACCGAGGGAGGCTATGCAACGGCCTGGCTCGAGACCGGGCACGACGGCTGGCGGGCACTGTTTGTCAGTACGCAGTACGCCTGGCCGGGCGACCCGCAGGCCATTGCCGAGCAGGCGGCGGACGCAGTGCGCGACGCGGCGGCTGTCCCGCGCGAGGAATTTATTGCTACCCATCGGGCATCGTGGCTTGAGCACTACCGGAAGAGTTTTTTCTCCGTATCCGATCCGTACTGGCAGAGCTTCTATTGGAACCAGATCTATAAGCTGCGTGCCGCGACCCGACAGGACGGTGTGATCCTGGGGCTCCAGGGACCGTGGGATCAGCCGACACCCTGGCCGGGGATCTGGTGGAACCTCAACGTTCAGCTCACGTACTGGCCCATGTACGTGTCGAACCATCTCGAACTCGCCGAACCGCTGCCGGAGAACCTGCGCAGGCATCTGCCCCAACTGGTGGCGAATGTGCCGCCGGAGTACCGGCACGATTCCGCGGGGGTGTACCGTTCGTCGACGGCCCGGCTCGTGGGAGGCGTGTTCTATCCGAGCCTGGTCGAGCGGCCCGGCGATGAGGGCGAACCAGAGGTGGGCAATTTGCTGTGGGCCTGCCACAACGTCTGGCTGCATTACCGCATGAGCATGGACGAGCAGCTCGCGCGCGAGTCGCTGTATCCAATATTGCGCCGCGCCGTGAACTATCACCGCCATTTCCTCGAGGAAGGTCCGGACGGACGCCTCCACCTCCCGCGAACGCGTTCGCCCGAGTTCAAAAGTGGTCCGGACTGCAACTACGACCTGGCCTTGTTCCGCTGGGGCGTGGAAACGCTCCTCACCATCACGAAACGCCTCGGGTTGGACGATCCGCTGGCGCCGGAATGGCGGCGTATCGTCGAGAAGCTGACCGATTTCCCCGAAGGAGAGCAAGGATTTCTGATCGCACGCGACATGCCGCTCGATTCCAGCCACCGGCATTACTCGCACCTGCTGATGATCTACCCGCTCTATCTGGTGAACGCCGAACAGCCTGAAGGGAAAATGCGGATTTTGCGCTCGCTGGACCATTGGCACAGCCTTCCTGAGGCGCTGTTCGGCTATTCCTACACGGGAGGCGCATCCATTGCGGCCGCCATCGGTGACGGCCAGCGGGCGCTGGACTGCCTCAACGCATTCAGGCCGTTTATCGAGCCCAATACAATGTACCGCGAAGCCGGCCCCGTCATCGAGACGCCGCTGTCGGCCGCGCAATCCATCCACGACATGCTGCTCCAAAGCTGGGACGCGCCCGACGGGCCGCTGCTCCGCATCTTTCCCGCGGTGCCGGAGTTGTGGCGCGACGCCGTCTTCCATCAATGGCGCGCACAGGGCGCTTTCCTCGTGAGCGCTGCGCGTTCCGAAGGCCGGTTGCTTTGGGTCGAGGTGACCAGCCTCGCCGGCGAACCCTGCCGCGTGCAGGCCGGCTTCAGCGCCCATCCACGGCTTGTCGCCGGCGAGGGCGTGTCGTTCACCGCGCTGGAAGGCAACCGCTACGCGCTGGGCCTGAGCAAAGGCCAGACCGCCCTGTTGCTCGATCCGGCCTGGGACGGCGAACCAGAAATCGCGCCGGTAGCGGGGTCTCTGCCGGAAATGCCCGTATTCGGGCTGAAACGCTGAACAGTTTCGCCCGGACCGCAGGGAGGGCGGCACGCACCGGTCAGGTATCGAGCATACGCGTGAATCCCGGCCGGGGCACCGGGTAACTGCCGTCGGCGCCAGGCATGACCGGCGGCTCCATGCCGTCGTGGCAGTCTTCGGGAGCCGGGGGATAGTAAAAATCGGACGCGCTCGCCTGTTCCCACGTGATCTCTTCGCCTGTGTAACACGAGAGCTGCCCCATGACGCCGATCAAGGTGCTGCGGGCCATATAGCCGCCGTTGTTGAGGGGTTCGCCCGTCCGAATCGCCTTGAACAGCCTGTCATGCTCGATCTGGTACGGATCACAGGCGCCTTCCCAGCGCCACGGGTTTTCGCCCCAGATTTGAGCGTTCATGATGGACGCCTTGCCTTTAGTGCCGTAGACAATGCTGGATGATTCGCCGTAACAGCCCTCGGTCGTGCGGCAGAAAGCGTAGATCTTCACGCCGTTCTCGAATTCGTACACGATCGCATGGTGATCAAATACGTCGCCGAAAATCGGCGCGGTCATCGAAGAGCGGCCGCCGAGTCCGTGGCATCTTGCCGGCACCGCGTTGTGGAGCACCCAGCTTGCGCGGTCCAGGTTGTGCACGAGCGATTGCGGCACGTCGTCTCCCGAAAGCCAGCGGAAATGGTATTGCGTGCTGCATTGCCACTCGAGCTCGGAAAGCTCCGGCGCCCGGTCGATGACTACGTACGGCGCCCGCAGGAAGTTTTCTTCGATGCAGACTACGTCGCCGATCGCGCCGCCGTGAATCCGCTGGACCGTCTCGGCATACCCGGTGTGGTAGCGGCTCTGCAGTCCGGATACGAGGCTCACTCCCTTTTCTTTCGCTGTATCTGCCGCGCGTTGCATGAGCTTGATGCCGGCCGGGTCGATGCCGTGGGGCTTTTCAACAAACACGTGCCGGCCGGCCTGGAGCGCGGCCATGGCATGCAGCGGATGGAATTTCGCCGCATTGGCGATCAGCACGACGTCCGAGGCCTCAATAACCTGTTTGTAGCTGTCGAAACCCGCAAAACAGTGGTCGTCGTCGACGGCCACCTGCGCTTTCATCTGATCCCGGAGCCGCTGGCGCCGGCTTTTTACGCGCTCCATGAAAATGTCGCACATAGCCACGAGCCGTGCGCCCGGGTCCGCCGTCAAGGCCTGGGCGGCTGCGCCGGTGTTGCGCCCGCCACAGCCGATCATGCCTACGCGAATAACATCGCTGCCGGCGGCGTGGGCATAACGCGCAATGTGCGTTGCGGACGCCGCAACCGCGGACCGTTTCAGAAAATCGCGCCGCGTTGTGCTGCGCCGCCTGCCGGATTCCTGTGGCCGTTTCATCTGATCACCTCACCCCCGTTCACAGTATCAGCCGCACCTCAGACCTCTGCGCTGAAGCCCCAATTCTGAGCCTCTTCACGGAGTCTGTCAATCCCGGTTTTCTACGCAACGGTCCCGGGTGCAGCCGGGAAAACGCTTTTTCTGAGGCCGGCAGGCCGCGTCTTTGCGTTGATTTGAGGTGAAGGGTATAATCCGCACTTCGGCATCCCAACACCTCCGCGTGCGTCGTGCGCGGCATCGGATAAGGAACCCGGACCGTGATTATCGTAATGGCTTCCCGAAAGCGGGAAGATATCGACCGCGTTATCGAAAAAATCCAGGAGTTCGGCTACCAGGCCCATCTCATTGAAGGCGTTGAGCGCACGGTTATCGGCGCCGTCGGCGATGAACGGGGGAAGGAGCGTCTCCAGTCCCTTGAATCGCTGCCCGGCGTCGAAAGCGTAGTGCATATCCTCAAGCCGTACAAGCTGGCGGGCCGCGAACTCCGGAAAGAGGACAGCGTTTTTCATGCCGGTTCGGCGCAGATCGGGGGTACCCGGTTTTGCGTCATGGCCGGCCCCTGCTCGGTTGAATCCCGGGAACAGATCCTCGAGACCGCCCTGGCCGTGAAGGCGGCCGGCGCCGCGGTACTGCGCGGGGGTGCATTCAAGCCCCGCACCTCCCCCTACAGCTTTCAGGGGCTCGAAGAAGAAGGCCTGCATTTGTTGCAGGAAGCCAGCCGTGCCGCCGGTTTGCCGTTCATTACTGAGGTGATGACGCCGGAGCAGGTGCCTCTCGTCGAGGCGTACGCGGACATCCTGCAGATCGGCGCGCGCAATATGCAGAACTACGGCCTGCTCAAGGCTGTGGGCAAAGCCCGTAAACCTGTCTTTCTCAAACGCGGCATGATGTCCACCATCAGCGAGCTTCTCATGTCGGCGGAATACATCATGGCGGAAGGGAACCCGCAGGTCATTCTGTGCGAACGTGGCATACGCACCTTCGAAAGGGAAACCCGCAACACGCTCGACATCAGCGCGGTGCCGGTGCTGAAGAAGTACAGCCACCTGCCCGTAATCGTAGATCCGAGCCATGCCACCGGGCACTGGGAATTGGTGGCTCCCATGGCGAGGGCCGCTGTTGCAGCCGGCGCCGACGGCATTATGGTGGAGGTGCATCCGCATCCTGCCGACGCCTTCTCCGACGGTGCCCAGTCATTGAAACCCGGAAAGTTTAAAAAGCTCATGGCCGAGCTGAAACCCCTGGTGGCCGCCATGGGTAAAACACTGTAACCACTGACCCACAACCATGATGACAGAAGAAGACATTCAGGGCCTGGAACCTCTCGACAGCCTCCGCGAAACCGAAGAACGCGAGCGAGCCGCCGCCGACGAATCCGCGGCTCTCCGCGAAGAGGACGATGCCGTCGAAATCGATGGCGGCGCACCCGCTGACGAAGATGGCGAGCTTGAGCCCGTGGAGCAGCTTGGACGCGACGAAACCCGGGCCGTGCTGCACGCCCTGCTGTTTGTCTCCGACAAACCAACCAGTGTCGACCGGCTCTCTGAAGCGCTCGGCGGGGTCGACTATGATGTAGTCCGCAACCTCCTCGCGGAGCTGCGCGAAGAGATCGAAGACCTGTCTCTGCCGTATGTGCTGCGCGAAATCGCGGGCGGGTACCAGCTGGCAACGCGCAGCGAGTACGCCCCCTATATCCGCCGCATGTTTCAGATCAAACGGCGCAACCGCCTTTCCAAGGCCGTTCTTGAAACCCTGGCCATCATTGCGTACAAACAGCCCTGCACCCGCGCGGATGTCGAAAGCGTCCGGGGAGTCAGCGTCTCCCATGCCTTCGAGACCCTCCGCGAGAAGCGGCTCATCAAGGTCGCGGGCGTCGCCGAAACCGTAGGCCGGCCGAAACTATACCGTACCACGGATGAGTTTCTCGCCCATTTCGGCATCAAGAGCCTCAAAGAGCTTCCGACCATCGAGGAATTGCGCGAAACCGTCTAGCGGGCGGAGCGTTCGGCGCCGTGTCCGTTTTCCCGCGAAGGAGTCTCTGTGAGACGCTTGAGACTGCGGCCAGAGCCGCCTGCGAGGCACATCCGATGACCATGCGCCTTCAACGTTACCTGGCCCTCTGCGGCGTCGCGTCGCGCCGTGCTTCCGAATCTCTCATCCGGGAGGGCCGCGTGACCGTCAACGGCGCCATTGCTGTGCTTGGCGCTACCGTCGATCCGGATTCCGACGAAATTCGCGTTAACGGCAAACCCATCCGCCGCGAGCGGCCCGCCTACATTTTGCTTCACAAGCCCAAAGGGACCATCACCACGGTCGATGATCCGCAGGGGCGCAAGACCGTGCTGGATTGCCTCCAGGGGATCCGCGCCCGTGTATACCCCGTCGGACGCCTCGACTTCGACGTCAGCGGCGTCCTCCTGTTCACCAACGACGGCGAGCTTGCTCAGCGGCTCACCCACCCGCGTTACGGCGTCACCAAAGTGTATATCGCTACCGTCCGGGGTCTCGTCTCCGATGAGGCCCTCCGCAGGCTCGAAACCGGGGTGGCCCTCGCGGATGGCATCACCGCGCCCGCTCAGGCAGCTGTTCTGGCCCGCAGCCGAGACACCACCCGTCTCCGTCTTACCCTGCACGAGGGGCGGAAACGCGAGGTGAAACGCATGTGCGCGGAAGTCGGGCATCCTGTCGTCACGTTACGGAGGACCCATTTCGCGGGCATCGAGGCGGGTTCGCTGCGCCCCGGGCAGTGGCGGCGGCTGGAGCCCGCCGAGGTGGCACAGCTCCGCCGTCTGGTGAAGCTTTCCTGAATGGCCGGAGCGTCACTTCGGCACAAAATAGCGTTCGCCGCCTACCTGAATGCCGATGCCGTGCACGCTCACCCCGATCAACTGCGCCTGGGTCCCCGGGATGTACTCATTCAAGACCACGCGGCTGAAATTGATCATGGCCGACGGCTGCGGGCGGTATTTTGACGGTCTCCCCACGACATTCACCGTAATATCCGGCAGGCTCAGGCGCCGCCGGTCCGACGCCGTCAGTTCCGGCAACGCCAGTATGTCTACTTCCCCGGCTTCGACCCGTTTGGTGGCCGGCGGCGCGTCTCGCGGCACCGTCTTGGCCGCGCGAGCGGGCTCTGGAACTGTGGCCACCGCTGCGGCGGGAGGCGGGGTTGCCCATTCCGACTCCGGCTGCGCCGGAGCCGCGGGCGCATGCTTGGGTGCAGCGGCGGGGCGTGGAGGTTCTGCTGCAGCCACCTGCACGCGGGGTTCAGACAGCTCCGGCGCCGACGGCGCGTCCCTGGGCTCGGGCGCAGCGCTCCCTGCCTCTTCCGGCAGGGCCGCGGCAGCACTCTCGCGCTCGGCGGGTGGCGCAGGCGCTGAAGTCTCCTGCATTACGGTCTCTGCCGGTGATGGGATGGGCAGTGGTGCCGGCGTGCTGGAGGAGATGATTGCCTCAGGAGCCGGGTTCGGCGAGGCAGAACTCAATTCAACGGGCGCCGGATGCGCCGTGACCTGCGGCGCCAGCTCCGGCAGGGTCGGAGACGCAGTTGCAACGCCCGCCAGTGACAGCCCGGCAGATTCGGTGGGGAACACCGGCGCCGGTTCGGTCCGCAGATGAAACACCATCCATGCGGCGCCGCCCGACGCCGCCGCGACGACTGCCACAAAGGCCGCTGCGAGCATCGCTATCCGGAGCGGCGTCAGCGGCATGCCGGCACCCCGCCCGCGGGCGCCGTTCGCGCGCCCGGTCAACTCGTCCTCAATATCTCCATGGTCGAGGTCGTCAAACGCGCGCGACAACGCATATTCCTGGGCAACCCGCTCCTCTTCCGCCTTGTTCAGCGCATCGAGAATCGAACTCATCCGTTATCCCCATCCGCCGTCCTGGCCGTGGTTCCCTGATGTGGGACGAGCGGCGCCCCTGTGGCCACCGGTGACGTTACCTCCTTCCCGGTCTCCCCGGAGCTTTGCCCATAGACTTCTTCTGTCAGCAGCGCTTCCACGTCACGCCCGGCTGCGGGGGACGCGGCTGGAGCGTCTGCGGGCAATTCCATCACCGTCACCAGTTGCGCGGTTTCGTTCTGGGGCGTCTCCGCCGCCATGACATCCCCGGCGGCTTCAGGCGCCTCTTCCGAAAGGGGCTCCGTGCCGGCCTTCTCCGCTTCTGTTGTAGCGGATTCCGGTGCTTTCGGCAAGTCCAGTTCGGGCGCAGGCGCGGGGGCAGGCAGTGGCGCTGGCTTGGCTTTTTTAGCCTGTACAAGCTCCGGCGGGGCCGGCGGCGCCTCGGGCTTCGCGGCTGGTGGCGGTTCGCTCGCCATCTGTACCGGAGGCCGCCGCTCCATCGCGTGGAGCTCGGGGGTTGGGATATCGTCCAGCCAGCTGCACAGGACCATGCGCACCTGCTGGCCTGCTTTACCGTCACGTTTCAACGCCGTGGCTGCCTGGATCCCGGTCACGGCCTGCGAGGTCGCGGCGTCGTATATTCCCGTCAATTCGCCCTGGTACCGCCCCAGCTGGCGCAAACGGTGCTGGAGCGCGCGCACCTGGTCGCCCGTCATGTCGGGCTTCAACGTTTCGGCGCCTGGCGCCGGGTCGCGCCAGAGAACCACCGACTCCGCCCGGTAGGCCTGCACAAACTCGCCGCGCGGCACGTCCATGGTCTCGCCTGGCTCCATTGAGCATCGAACCGACTCGGCCCCCGTGGAAAGCAGGGCCACCCAGAGGGTCTTCCCGCCTGAGCTCATCCGCACAAACGCGGGAAGGTTCACGGCCTCCAGCTCCGGCAATCCCGCCGGCAGCGGCTCGCCGGTCAGGCCATAGGCCTGCGCGAACTGTTTGAGGTCCTGCACTCCGCCACCCGCTGGCACATCAGCCAGCAGCGCCATGTCCCATGCACGAAGCAGGCTTGCCGCCGCCGTTTTCAGACTTTCGCCGGGAGCCAGCGCCTGGAGCCGCGCCTCGAAACTCTGCGCCACGGCTTTCGTCTCAGCCGGCGTCTCAGGGGGTGTATCCTCTGCCGCACGCTCTTCGACGGGCGGCGTTTCGGCCGCGCTGATCGCCGCTTCCACCAATGCAGCGACCTCTTCCACCGGCGCGGGCACAGGCGGCGTTTCGGCGTCCTCGACTACCGCCTCCACCTGCGCAGAGGCCTTTTCCGCCGAAGAGGGCGCGGACGGTGTTTCGGCTGGAACCGGCGAATCGGCAGGCACGACCGACGCCACCAATGCGAGCGCATCGAACACGCCCGGGGCCTTCCTGAAAAAGAGGCCTTCCTCCACGGCGGGCGCTTCCGCATTTGAATCCGCCTCCGCCGCCGCGGCGATGGCGGGGGGGGCTGGCGGAGCGGGGGCTTCCGCCTCAACGGGCGCCGGAGCCTCCGGTGTTTCAGGCGCAACCGGGGCCGGTTCTTCCAGATTTGCCACTACAGTCGGCGCTTCCGGCGTTGTCGGCGCAGGTTCTTCGGCAGGCGCCGGTTCGGGCAGGGGGGGAGGCAGCTCTTCGGTG
>DAOSJS010000035.1:6896-21051 GCA_035367355.1 Candidatus Hydrogenedentota bacterium | reverse complement strand
TCGCTTGGCACAGTATCAAGTACGCGGTTGACGTTTTCGGCGTAGCCTGAAAACGAGGGGTGGTGCAAAAGCACGTACGCGGATATCGGTAACAGAATCATGGTCAGCGATTGCGTGATCTGCCGCAGATTGGCGATCAGGCGGCCCATCTTGGCTTCGTGCGGCGATTTTGCCGCGCAATAGTAACCTTGGTTGCCCTGCCAGGCCATGAAGGTAAAGACGATCCCAAACACCGCGATGAGAAAGTAGGTGAGGTTAAAATTCTCGGTATCGGCGGTCTTGAGCGGGTGAATCATCGAGGCGCTCTCCGGCGCCATCGACAGGGCTTCCTCGATCGTTGCCCAGTTAAAGTGGAGCAGCAGGAAAAGGCCCAGCACAACGAACATGATGTTGACGAATGTGCCCTGGATGAAGTCCGTCACCATGACCACAACCTGGCCGCCCATCAGCGTGAACGCCAGCGCGATCGTCAGCAAAAAGAGCATAATGCCCGCGAACACCAGGTCGATCTCCAGGATTCCCACGCTGACTACGTACGGAGGAAAACCGCAGAAATATTGAAAAAACCGGCCTCCCACCGCCGGGAATATTGCAAAATTGATGCTGCCCGACACAAACGCAAGCAGCCCCGCAAAGACCCGGAAGCTCCGGCTGTACCGCACCTCGAAAAACTGGGCCATGGTCATGCTGCGGGTCTGCCGGTACCGGTACTGCACCCAGCCGGAAATGGAGACGAGCACCATGGCGATCAGCATCATCATCTGCCACCACACCGCCGTGAATCCCGCCTTGTAGTACATCTCGAACAAGGCCACGATCGATATGGCGCACAAGCCTGCGATTCCATCGGCCACCCCGAGCAGGTACTTGCCAGCGCAACGATTCCCCGCGAGGAAGTCCGAAACACTCCGCGTATACTTGCTGGTCACATAGCCCGACCAGCAAATGAACGCAACCATTGCCCCCAAGACCATCCAGTCCAGCGCTTGCATATTCATAGTGAGCCTGATACCCCCTGACGCGATTCAGTCAGACCATGTCATATTTTGGCGATGCACCAGGGCATTCTACCAGATGAAGCGCCCAGCAGGAACTGTCTTCACGATGAAAATCATGGTAAGCGAAGCGATGTGCCTTCTGTCTCCACCGCCCAGGTGCGCGCAAACCCGGCGCTGCGCACCGGATGATTTATGATTTTGCGCTGATTGGGGCAGATCAGATAGCCTATCCGGGCGTGGAATCCGCAGACAGAAGGGAGAGGCCGGTATGAGACATCATGGTGCCTGGATCGTATGCTGCATGTTTGGGTTTCTGGCTGCTATTGCCGTGCCTCCTGCGCAGGGTGCGGTTTTGCAGGTGGGCGCATCAACCGTAAGCATTACGCCTGACCAGCCTGTAGCTCTGAGCGGCCAGATGTCGACGCGTATCGCGCGTGAGGTGCAGAGCGTGCTTCTGGCCAATGCACTCGCGTTGGAATCACAAAATGAGGGAGCGGCTCTCGAACAGGTGATTTTCGTGGCCTGCGACGTCGTGGCCATACCCGAGCACATCCGAACGCGCGCAATCGAACTCCTGGCGCCGCGTGTTCCGGATTTCGACACGAACAAACTCATCATCAGCGCGACCCACACGCATACCGCGCCCGTAATGATTGAAGGCGTTTATGTCATCCCGGACGAGGATGTTATGCGGCCCGCGGAGTTTTCCGAATTCTTCTCGGCACGCATTGCTGATGTCGCTGAAGCGGCCTGGAAGAACCGCAAACCCGCCCGGGCGGGATGGGGCATGGGGGATGCCGTTGTCGCATACAACCGCCGGTCATTTTTCGAAGACGGCCATGCCCAGATGTACGGCAACATCAGCATCGATGAATTCCGGGGTATCGAAGGCCCGGAGGACCATGCCGTGGAAGTGCTCTTCTTCTGGGATGAGGACGACAGCCTTATCGCGACCGCCGTGAATATCGCCTGCACGGCGCAGGAAGTGGAAGGCCTCAGTGTGGTCAATGCCGATTTCTGGCACCCGGTCCGCGAGGGCCTGAAAGCGAAGCATGGCGAGGGACTGGTGGTTCTGGGCTGGATCGGCGCGGCAGGCGACCAATCGCCCCACATCCGGTTCCGCCAGGCCGCCGAAGACCGCATGCGCGAGCTGCGCGGCCTGAGCCGGCTCGACGAAATTGCCCGGCGCATCATCCGCGCCTGGGAGGAAGCATATGAGGGCGGACAGAAGGAGAAGTTTTCGGATGTGCCTCTGGTGCATACCGTGAAATCGATCGAATTGCCCCAGCGCCTGGTTACGGAGCAGGAGTACAAGGACACGCAGGCCGAGATCGCTGCCGCCTCCACTGATCCCAGGGATTACCGGCGCGTGGAATGGCTCCAGAATGTGCTGAAACGCTATGAGCAACAGCAGCAAGGCGACATTGGGCCCTACACCATGGACCTGCATGTCCTTCGCCTTGGCGATGTGGCCATTGCCGTGAATCCTTTCGAGCTCTTCACTCAATACGGCATCCAGATGAAAGCGAAGAGCAAGGCCTTGCACACATTCGTCATTGAGCTCGCCGGGCCGGGCACCTATGTGCCCACCCCATTTGCGGCTGCCGGTGGAGGCTACAGCGCCATCGCGGCGAGCAACCAGGTGGGTCCGGAAGGTGGTCAGAAGCTGGTCGACGAAACGGTCGCCGCGGTCAACGCTCTCTGGTCGGAACAATAGCTGCCGGGGGAATTTGCCAAAGCCGGCGCGGATTGCCGGTTCGATGCAGTTTTCGTGATCAGGCGCGCGTGCGTTTTGCCATGCGCGCCACGATCTTGCTCAGTTCTCGAACCCAGACCACGCTGCTGGCAACGGCGGTGCACACGCCCCAATCCTTCAGGCTCAGGGCGCAGGTGGAGAAGGCGTCCTGCAGAAACGGGACGTAAACCACGGCCACCTGCAGGCCCATCGAGAGAATCAGCGCGCCCCACAGCCAGTTGTTCTGGAAAAATCCTTGAAACGCGCTGTGCTCGTCGGAACGCGCGTTGAACACGTTAAACATCTGAAATACGACCAGTGTGGTGAACGCCATGGTTTGCGCATACCGCATGTCGCCCTGACCTTCCACCAGACCGCCCGGCAAGGACGCATCGAGCACAAACAGTGTCCCGGCGGCGATCACTACGCCCGTGAGCGCAATCGTGACCCACATCCCCGGCGTGATCACGCCTTCCTGGCGAGGCCGCGGTTTGCGGAGCATGACGTCCGGAGCCGGCGGATCAACGCCCAGTGCCAGCGCGGGCGCGCCGTCCGTCACCAGGTTGACCCAGAGGATCTGCGTGGCCAGCAGAGGCATCACCACGCCGTGCCCCTGCGCCATCAACCCCATGGATTTCGCCAGGAGCACTCCGAAAAACATCGTCATGACTTCACCGATGTTCGACGAGAGGAGGTATCGCAGAAACTTGCGGATGTTGTCGAAGATGGCCCGGCCTTCTTCAACCGCCGCGACGATGGTCGCGAAATTATCGTCCGTCAGCACGACGTCGGCTGCTTCACGGGAGACGTCGGTGCCGGTAATGCCCATGGCGATCCCAATGTCCGCGGCTTTGAGCGCCGGGGCGTCGTTCACGCCGTCGCCGGTCATGGCTACCGTCGCGCCGCTCTCCTGCAGCGCTCTCACGATATCCAGCTTGTGCTCCGGGTCCACTCGCGCATAGACAAATACCTCCTGGACCGTTTCCGTCAGAGCATCCTCCGGCATCTTCGCCAGTTCCGCGCCGGTGACCGTCCGGCCTCTGGGCGCAATGCCAAGCTCTTCGGCGATGACCTCGGCGGTCGCGGGGTGATCGCCCGTGATCAGCATCGGACGGATACCCGCGCGTTGCGCACGCTCCACAGCTGGCTTCGCCTCGGCGCGTGGCGGATCGATCATCCCAATCAGGCCCAGAAAAACGAGGTCGCGTTCCAGCCTTTCGTCGGGTTGTTCCTGCACGAGCGTATCCGTCGGGATCTCTCGCGCGGCAACGCCCAGCGTGCGCAGGGCCTGCCGGGCCAGCTCGTTATTCGAGGCGTTGATCTCCCGGCGGCGCTGTTCGGTCAAGGGCCTGGTGGCGCCGCCCGTCTGTTCCAGAGTGCAGCGGGACAACAGGACGTCCGGCGCTCCTTTCGTGAACACCAGCAGGCGTTCGGGAGCTTCGGCGTCGCTATGAACGGTCGACATCAATTTGCGCTCGGATGAGAAGGGGACTTCCCCGACGCGCTCAAACCGCACATCCAGCGATTCGCCAGACAGACCGGTTTTCCGTGCCGCCACGAGCAGCGCGCCTTCCGTCGGGTCGCCCAGCACTGTCCAGCGGCCGTTTTTGTGCTGAAGCACGGCGTTGTTGGCGCGATCGGCGGCCATCAGGGCATGCTCCACCTCTGTGCGGAGCGCCTCATCCGAAACTGCGTTGCCGTTCACGTGTACCCGGCCTTCGGGCTCGTATCCCGTGCCTTCAAGCTCCACCTGGCCGCTCGCGGTGACTACGGTCCGCACCGTCATTTCATTTTTGGTCAGGGTGCCGGTCTTGTCGGAGGCAATGATGGTGGCGGAGCCGAGCGTTTCAACAGCGGCCAGGTGGCGCACAATGGCGTTGCGCCTGGCCATGCGTTGCACCCCGAGTGCGAGCACGGTGGTCACCACCGCGGGAAGGCCTTCCGGCACCGCCGCAACCGCCAGGGCCACACCCAGGATGAGCGCTTCAAACAGCGCCGCCAGGCCACGGAGGTTCTCGACAAAAATCAAGGTGGCGATCATCACGATGGCGATTATGACGACAATGATCCCGAGTAATTTGCCCACCCGGTCCAGTTCGACCTGAAGCGGCGTGAGTTCCCGGGGAGCCTGCCGCAACATGCCGGCAATCCGCCCGAGTTCAGTCTGCATGCCGGTGGCCACCACCACTGCGCTGCCCCGCCCGTAGGTTGCGGCCGTCCCGCTGAAAAGCATATTGACGCGGTCGCCCAGGGGCGCCTCGCTATCCATGGGGGCCGTTTCTTTAGAGACCGGCAGGCTCTCACCGGTCAGCGCCGCCTCGGCCGTCTGCAACGCCGTGCAGTGAATCAGCCGTGCGTCGGCCGGAATCTCATCGCCTTCCTCAATCAGAATGATGTCGCCGGGCACCAGTTCCGCTGTGGGGATCCGCCGCCGCTCGCCATCACGCAGGACGGAGGCCATTTCCGAGACCATACGCCGCAACGCGGTGACGGCCGATTCGGCCCGGGCTTCTTGAATGAAGCCGAGGAACGCGTTCAGCAGCACGATCGCGAAGATGACAATGCCTTCGTATGGAAGCGCCGATTGCCGTTCCACAAGCCAAAGCAACACCGAGATCGCGGTCGCGATCAGCAGCAAAATGACCAGAACGTCCTTGAATTGCGCGAGAAACCGTTTCCACGCCGGCACGGGCTCTTCCGAAAGCAGCTCGTTGGGTCCGTATTTTTCGAGCCTCGCGCTGGCCTCGGACTGGCTTAATCCCCGCCGTGCATCCGTGCTCAAAGTCTCAAGGACTTCATCAATCGTCTGGCAGTATACGGGCGCAGAGTTCTGGCCACCGTGTACGCTATTCACAGTGCAATCCTTCCAGGCTCGCGGGCCCGGCTGCGCCGTGCTGGAGAAAGGCAGGCCGGCGCACGAGCCGTTACCGCCTCAAAAGCGAAAACGGTCCCCGTGCCTGACCTGAGGTTTCCGTTTCGATCGGTGGCCGCCGGGACACAGGCTGCGGTTATTGTGGACGCTCTATTCTATCACGAAGAACGCCCTGGGCGTCTCATTCTGTGCAGCGCGTTCCGCGTGTCCAGCCCCGGGCGTGAGCTACTCCAGCCGTAGCCACCCCATTCGGGCCGGGTTGTCGGCGCCTTACCCCAGGCGCGGCATCACAGTCACTTCGGGGGTAGGCGCCCAGCTGGCGAGCATCGTGCCGGTGTTATCGCTTGAGCGCCCGGCAACCTCCACGTTAATCCGCATGGGCGTGGACGGCGCCATTTCGCCACGGAATGCCTCCATAGGAATGCGAAGCCGGAATGCCTGGCGGCCTTCGAGGCTGTCCACGACAAGGTCCCACGGCGTGTCGGGAACCAGCCAGCCCAGCCGGGCGACCTGCTTCCCGTTCACGTCACCGCGGAAGGTGCGGCGCGGGTAAATGTGCGTTGGTTCTACCGCCACCGCGACGGCGACCGGACGCCACTGTTCTGACGAGGGGCATTCCACGTTCACAAAGAGAAAAGCGTCATCGTGCGCGGCCTGCCACGCCCACGCCAGCCCTTCAACGGGCAAGGCCGTTTGAGGCAGCCCTGTCCAGGCGGACGCTTCCCGCCAGTGTGACGCAAAATCCTCTTCCGCCCGTTGGCAGCGGTACGTCAGCGGGCCGTCCAGGAGCCCGGATTCTTCGGGAAACACGGGTTTTTCGGCAGCGATGGCATTTTCAGCCTCCACAAATTCGGTTTCCAGCACTTCCTGGAGCCGCTCCACCCGCCAGCGCAGTTCGGCAGGGAAATAGGTGTAGCCCTCGGCTTCGGCCTGAAATCCAAGGAAAGGGTTGATCTCACACAGCGCCGCCATGGCGGTAGCGTTTTCGATCTCCTCCTCGACGATGTCCCGCATTGCCGCGAGCAACTCGGCCCTTGAATCACTTGCATCGTAGAGAAGCTTTTCGCGCATGTCGTAAAAGCGGAGGATGTTGTATCCGGTCTGGAACTGAATGCCCAAGGCTTGGGCTACGGTGAGATCGCGCTGCCGTTCCGGGTCTCCGGCGCAGAAGGGCGCAAGCTCCAGAAGCTCATCCACTCCGATCCGCCAGATGGCCGACATCCGCCCGCAGAGTTCGAGCACTTCTTCCATCGTATGATTGCCGGAGAAACACTCCCCGATCCGGTCGCCGCTCGGAGGAAATTCCAGCTTCCAGACCGGCGAGAGGTTTTTGTGGGCGGGTTTCAAATGGAGCGGCCACACAATGCCGTCGTTGATGGGGCCGTAATACTGGAATGCATTGGAGATCGGATAATTGTCGTATGCCTCTCCAAACAGCCGCCACGCCCGTACAACGCGAGCCGCATGAACTGGACCCCAGTCCCGCCGCGCCAGCTCCAGGAGAAACGTTTCCTCGTCGAGGTCATCTGGTGCAAATGGTAATACGCTCGCAGCCGCCCGGTGCATGACCGACGGCATATTGCCCATATACCAGCACTGCATGACGCTCGTGACGCCCAGCCGGCGCATCGCAGCATATTTTTGATAGAGATTGCCCGGGACCGGAATATAAGGGACCGTCGACGCCTCAAAGGAGTTGCAGGCCTGGAGCTTTGCGCCCAGTTCCACGCCGTGTTCCGCTGCCGCTTTCGCGATGCGTGTGTAAATCTCGCTCGGGCCGATATAGGACAACCAGTAGTCGCCCGCATGCCGTTCCTTGCCCAATTGCAGCTTGGCGCCGTCCGATTCGAAGTTGTACTGGCAGATCACGCCGGGCGGGGTACGCCGCGCGATGTCGGGAAAAGGCGCCGTGCTGTGCGCGACGCCCGTTCCGTTGCCCGGCACGTACAGCCACGAGATCAGCTTCGCGCTGGGGCTGGCGGCGTGCATGCCTCGCTCCATCGCCGACAGCGAGGCGTGCAGGATTTCGCCCGGCGCTTTCTCCGCACAGATCGGGCAGGCGACCCGCCAGTTCTCGTCCGCAGCGCTGAGGCAGGTCGTCGAACGCTCCCCATAACTGATATTGATGAGGCCTCCCAGATGCGGGACCTGCGAAAAGATGTCGTACACAGCTTCGTACAGATAGGTCTGAGCCGCTTCCGAAAAGGGGCAGAACAGACGCCCCGTGCCTGAAAACGGCGCGCTCCCCAGTTCGGGGTGGGCGAGCAGCAGCGGATTGTCGGGGTCCATTACCCGGGGCTCAATACAGAAAACAAACACCTGAATGCCGTATCGGCGGCATTTCGCGACGGTTTTGCGCAGTTTTTCCAGGCGGCGGTCGCGGTCCGGGTCAACTACGGGTGTCAGTGAGGTCTTGCAGATGTTCCTGAACTCAATGGTGAGCCACAGCGCATTGACACCGTCATGCGCGATGCGGTTGAGGTACCCGTCCGGATAGTAGTCGACGTCGTCGAGGAGTTCATCCTTATTCTTTGGCGGCCGCTTGATTGGCCCGAAAAAGCACCTGGAAATGCGCGTGTGTATGAACGGGGCGCGTTCAAGTTCGCCCAGCGGGAGAAAAGGCCCCTCCGCGCCCAGGAGCAAGTCTTCCAGAAAGAAGAGGCCGCGCCGGATCCCTTCCGTGTCGCCCGCTTGAATCCGGCATTCGGTTTCCTGAACCACAAGCCGAAACGTCTCGCCCCGGCTCGTGTGTATCTGTTCCGTATGGATGCGATACGGGCCGTCCACCGGAAGCTGGGTGCCAGAAAAAAAGGCTCGCACATCCTGATACGCCGTGTCGAGCAGACCCTCCGGATCAGGAAAGCCGGCTTCGATGGTGACGCCTCTTCCCAGATCTGCTTCGCCACGAAGGGCCTGCGTCCGGCTCCAATGCGGCTTCCACGTCATCGGCGCCGCCAGGGCCTCCACGAATGCCCATTCACTCTGCGGAGGACTCGGGGGCGGTTCGGGCAGGGCCACGGCACCCTGCATGCTCATGCCTGTCGCGATAAGCCATCCGCCCAGCGTGCAACAAATCCACATATTCAAGAACCCTCCTCGATGTCTGACCCGGCAGATGGGAGTGGGGCACAGGATAGCAGGTACGCGGGGCGATGCGAACATTCTCTTCAAACGAACAGCCCCGGCCTTATCTCAACAGCCTCAGCGCGACGAAAGCGATCGCGGAAGACAACATGAGTCCGCTTCCGCCCGTTTTGCGCACGGCGCGCACCTGGAACGAACACGCTTCTGGCGTGGGGCAACGATGCTGTTTCGGATACTCTGATGATGAGACAATTCGTTCACTTGATCTGTCCGGGACTCTCTGACATACTTTGCGAGTTGGGTTCGCCGTTATCCCCTTGGGCCGATGGTTCGCCGGCGCGACACTTGAGGGGTGCGAAGCGGCGAATGGGCTTACATGAGCGGGAGAGCGTGTTTATGCCAGCGGGACCCCAACTCTGGGGGCTGTCGGTTTTCGACGTCCTCATCATCATCGCCTATATTGTTGGCGTTGTCATCATCGGCACGTATTACGGGAAATACGTCAAATCAGCCAAAGACTTCTTCCTGGCGGGCCGGGCGTTGCCCTTCTGGGCCATCGGCATGTCCATCGTGGTGAGCGATATTGGCGCCAGTGACTTCGTGTTCGTGGGGGGAGCCACGTATAAGTACGGCGTGTCCGCCGCGAACTTCGACTGGATAGGTTCCATGCCCGCGATGGCGATCGCCGCCTTCATCTTCATGCCCTATTACTGGCGTGCCGGCGTCTATACGATCCCCGAGTTTCTCGGCCGCCGGTACAATATGGCGGTCCAGATCATTCATGCCGCCATCTGGGGCATTTTCATGGTGACGATGCTGGGCGTTATCTTCCAGGCCACCGGCAACTTCATGGCGAGCATTCTAGGCTGGCCGATCTGGGTCGGCGTCGCCATCACCATTGTGACCGTGTTCATCTACACCTTCTCCGGCGGTCTGGCGGCAGTCGTCATGACTGACGTGGTCCAGCTTGTGGTCATGTTCGTCGGGGGCCTGGCGCTTCTCGCATTGGCCATGTGGGAAGTCGGCGGATGGGGCGCCCTGCAGGACCAGGTGATCGCCATCAAGGGCGAGGGGCATCTGACGATGCTCCAGCCCAATGACGACCCCACTACGCCGTACCCCTGGGCCGGGATCGTCTTCGGACTCGGGCTGGTCATGTCCACCGCCTATTTCAGCGGGCATCAGGGCGTTGTTCAGCGGGTCTTTGGCGCGCGCTCGGAATGGGACGCAAAAGGCGGCATGTTGTTCGGCGGATTCCTGAAGTCGTTTATTCCGCTGATGGTTGCGCTTCCCGGCCTGGCCGCCATCGTCCTCCTTCCCGAGGGCTCGATCACCAAGGGCGATGATGCCGTGCCCGCCATGATCCGCCATCTGATGCCGGCGGGCGTGCGTGGCCTCACCTTCTCGGCGCTCGTAGCTTCATTTTTATCCAGCGCCGACGGCTACCTCAATTCCGCCTCGACCATCTGGACCACCGACCTCTATGGGCGCGTTCATGAGTTTTTCACTGGACGCCTGCCCGGCGAGCGGCATGGGCTTGTCATGGGGCGTCTCTTCACAGTGGTTTTTGTGATCATTGGAGCGTCGCTGGTGCCCGTGCTGGATCGAGTCGAGAGCATGTACAATTTCATCCAGACCTCGCTGTCGATGTTTCAGGGGCCCGTGTTTGCCATTCTTCTCCTGGGCATCATGTGGCGCCGCGCGAATCGCTGGGGCGGCCTTATCGGCATGCTGAGCGGCGTCGCAATCAGTACCGTGCTCAACTTCACGGAAGGCCTGTTCCCGTCGGCTGACGCATTTCTCTTCGTATCATGGTGGTCTTTTGTGTTTACTATCATCATTACGGTTGTCGTAAGCCTCCTTACGAAGCCTGAGCCGGAAGAAAAGATTCGAGGGCTCGTTTTCGGCCAGGTGATGAAGGATGGCCAGATTCAACGCGTGCTGGCGGAAAGGGTTGAGTAAATGAACGTTCCTGAAACCGCCCCAAATCTGATCACGAGGATATTCAAGCCCGTGCTGCAGCCCTTTTTCGACCCTATTAACAACTTCCTGGGCCGGTACTATATGCCGTGGGCGACTATCTGCGCCCTCGGCCTGTTCATCGGTGCGATGGTCTGGGTGTTTACCCTCCGCAAGGAATATGTGAACGTCGACGCCCCCAGGAAAGGCTTCTTATACGATCTGCGGGTCTGGACCATCATCTCCATGCTGCCCCATGTGCTGGTGTATCTCTACTTCTCGAAATGGAGCTAGCCGTGAGCGACCAAGATCCTCTCAGCCATATTAAACGTGACGCCGAGGCGTTCTTTATCCTGGGCGCCTTTCTGATCTTTCTGGCCGCAATTGTCCTTGTGGCAACCGTCTTCCAGGCGCCCGGGCACGCCCGGGTGGTGAATGGCGGCGCGGGCCTGATGTTGCTGCTTATCGGAGGCGGCATGGCCGCCTGGAGCCGTATGCTTCGGAAGCGCCTTTCCAAATAGCCTCTCACCAGCAACGGCGCCTTGATTCCCGCTCCGGCTGCCCGCCGGACGCCGCGCCTGCGCATCCCCGCTCTACAACGCCTCGCCTGGAGTGCTCTCGCGTACCGCCCTGCAAGGCCGCATCCGGGTGGCGATTCACATGTCTGCTTCAGGAGCACCACGAAACGTGCGTCCGGGGCTTCCGATGTTACATAATGGCGCCGCGTGCGATTTGTGGCCAGGGAAGAGCCGTCATCATGAAGTCAGCCGCGCCGTGCTGAACCGGAGCCCGATTCAAATCCCGGCGGGGTGCGCTTCCTGCATGCTGGAGGTTTCGGCTGCGAACGCACAGAGTAGGGGAAATGGGGGAGTATCGCGCGGGAAACTGGCCGGAAATCCCGCAGTCTTGATGTCAGGAAGAGGAACGGCCTCTGAACACATCTGGAGCAGGACCGATGGATTTTACACTGAGCGCGATGGACATCACGGTTATCCTGGGCTCGCTATTGCTTGTCGTCGGCGTAGGACTCTGGGCCTCCCGAAAACAGGGCCGCACGGCACGCGATTACTTCCTCGCTTCCGGAAAGTTGCCTTGGTGGATCATCGGGGCCGCGTTTGTATCGACCAGCGTGTCGAGCGAACAAATCGTCGGGACGATTGGCCAGGCATACCAGCACGGAATGGGCATCGCCAATTGGGAATGGTGGCTGCTCCCCGTATACAGCGTGCTCATCATCATTTTTATTCCGATCTATCTCCGCAACAAGATCTCGACAGTCCCGGAGCTGCTTTCCAGGCGCTTCAACTCGGCCTGCGGCGATATCTACAGCTACATCATGCTGTTCGCCTACATCTTCGTCTTTCTTGTGCCCGTGCTCTACGGCGGCAGTCTCACCTTTGCCAGTCTGACCGGATGGAACTTCCACTACATTCTCTGGGGCATGATCGCACTGGTGGCCGCATACACCGTCAAGGGCGGCCTGATGTCCGTCGTGTGGACTGACGCCCTGCAGTGTCTCATGCTCATTGGGGGCGGGCTGCTCCTCTTTTTTGTATCGCTTCATCAGGTGCCCGGGGGCTGGCATGCCATGGCCGAAGCCAATCCCGAGCGCTTTCATCTGTACTGCCCTCCCGACCACGAAGTCGCGCCGTTTCTAGGCGTATTGGCCGGGACCATCGGCTTGTTTGTGTTCTATTCCGCCGCCAACCAGGTGATGGTGCAGCGCGTTCTTGGAGCACGTTCGCGGTGGGACGGCATCATGGGCATCATTTTTGCCGGGTTCATCAATTTTGTCCGTCCCCTGGTCACCTGCTTTCTCGGATTCATTGTGTACCACTGGATTCATGAGATGCACCAGGCCGAACCGCTCGAAACCGTCGATCAAGCCTTTGCCTTCTCCCTGCGCTACCTCGCCCCGGAGTGGGGACTGCGAGGCATCGTCCTCGCCGGGTTTATCGCCGCCGTTATGTCCACGGTCAGTGCCCTGGCCAACTCCACCGCAACGATCTTCTCCCTCGATGTTTACAAAAAGCTCATCCGGCCTGACGCCAGCGAGCGTGCGGTGGTCTCGGTTGGACGGATGACCTCTTTGTCGGCCCTCCTGATCGCCGGCGCCGTGGCGCCTCAGGTCGCGCGTTTCGGCGGCATCTTCATGTATTTTCAGCAGGGCATTACCTTTATCGCCACTCCCATCATCACGGTCATCCTCGCCGGAATCTTCTCTCGACGGGTCAACGCTTCCGGCGCGCTGGCCGGCCTGATTGCGGGTATTATCACCACGGTCGTGCTCCTCGGCCTTCTCATCGCCGGTGTGAAGATGCCGATACACTGGCTCTATGTGGGGTTCTTCCAGCAAGTGCTCGTGCTGGCCGTCATCGTGGGGGCAACCCTCATGACACCCGCCCCGGCTGCGGAAGTCGCGGAGCCGTTCTTCTGGCGACCTGCCATCCTGACCGAACATGTGCGAGCCGAACCGCCAAGACCCTGGTATGCGCGGGCGCTGCTTTGGTACGCTCTTTTTGCCGCGATCTGGTTCTATCTGTACTGGAAATTCTGGTAAGCGCCGCACGCGGACAGCCGCGCGGGCTTCAACCTCAGGGAGAAATGAGCGATGCGCATTATGGCTTTCGGGGCACATCCTGACGATATCGAGATCTTCTGCTCCGGCACTCTCGCGAAATACGCCGCGCAGGGGCATACCATCGGCATGGCCGTCATGACCCGGGGCGACGTCGGCTCACCTACCCTGCCCCGCGAAGAAATCGCCGCTATCCGGGAGCGTGAGGCGCGTGCTGCCGCCGCCATCATCAACGCGGAGTTCTTCTGGCTGGGGTACGACGATGAATTTCTCTACGATACGCCCGAAGTGCGGCGGCATGTCATCGACGTGATCCGCCAGTTCCGCCCCGACGTCATCCTCTGCCCGGATAAAGACCATGACTACCACCCCGACCACACCCGCACCGGGCAGATTGTCTGGGACACCCACGTGATGGCCACCGTCCCCAATATCCCGACCCAGACCCCGCCGGCCGGCCATATTCATGAGATCTGGTTCTACGACACCATGGCCGGCATCGATTTTCAGCCCGAGTTCTACGTCGACGTCTCCGAACACTGGGACACCAAGGCGCGTATGATCGACTGTCATGTCAGCCAGGCGGAGTGGCTCATCGCCCAGTATGGGAAGACCCCGACACATTACGCTGGAATTCAGACCCGGTTTCGGGGGTACCAGGCCGGGTGCGAGTTCGCTGAGGCATTCCGCGCATCGCGATCCTTCCCGGCCATCGCAACACGAGACATCCTGCCAGCGAAACCGCGCGTCAAATGAGGCGCCTCAGGTGACGGGCGCTCACTCCTCTGCAAGCTGGCAGAGGAGACGCGCCGACGCATTGGCCATTTGTTCTCCGCTGCCCGCGGAGAGGTAGCTGCAGCGGGAGGTGCGGACTTCGTAGCCTCCGCCGAGGTACGATTCGGCGGTGCCCACATATCCGCAGCAGCCGT
>DAOSJS010000035.1:0-6886 GCA_035367355.1 Candidatus Hydrogenedentota bacterium | reverse complement strand
GCTCCCAGGGGGAGCTGCGTTTTACGGCAAGCCCGAGATCACAGAAAAACTCCGCCGGATTGCTCGCGATGCCTACGTCGCCGATGCGCATGGCCTGCATTTCCACGGGCACGGTCGGCGATTTCTCTTTCATCGCCCGTACCATGGCCGCTTCCATCAGATAGATGGCATCGCCCGTGCCCAGCCCGATGCCCGGCGCTTCCCGGCGCACGAGTTCCTCGTCCGAGTCGCCAAGATCGCGAATGGGGAGGGCCAGTGTCTCTGATGTCACGCCGAGTGGCGCGTCCGGTGTGAATTCCATCTTGGCAAGCACGCCCAGGGCAGCCGCGCCCACGCTCATGCCGGCCCGGCGCGCAGACCCTTCCCCGAACTCTCCCGTGCGCGGACTGCGGTTGTCTACCTGCGTCACGTCGCCGCAGGCTCCGTTCAAAAACACCACGCCGATATCACTGCCCAGTCCGCCCCGGATGGTTTCCCGCAGATAAAGCGGCCAGTCGGCGGAGAGCTGGCTTCCGCCCATCGTGGTCCCGTGCAGCGCGAAATTCACGATACATCCCAGAAGCCGGCCTTCGGCATCTTCCGCTGCAATTACCGCCACGTCCGGGTCGATCGGTCCGGCCGGCGCCACAATGCCAGGATTCATCTTGCCGGGGTGGGTCCGTATCGTGCCGTCTTTCATGCGAAACCGGCGATTGAACCCCACGCCGGGCTCCTGGCTCAGGCCATACCCCACGCGGGCCTCAACGGCCGCCTCGCTCGCCTCCACCACGGCATCGGCGATCCGTCCGGCCGCGAACAGGCAGTAGGCGTCGTCTTTCTCGACGTGGTAGCAGCTATCTACCGGGCCGCCGTTATGCGTGTGGCTCGCCGCAATCATGATGTTGGCCGCGGGGATACCACAACGGGCTTCCGCCTGCTGTCGCGCTTCCTGGACGATGCCCTCCGTCACCGTAATCAGATCCACGCCCACAAGCGCCAGAGTGACCTCGCCATTGCTGAAATACGCCGCCTCGGCCCATAGGGGATCGTGCACGCCGGTCGAAAAATTCTTGTTGAATCCCCCGGGGATCTCCATCCCGATGGCGGGCGTCAGATCTGTTCTGGCAAAACCTGCCCGCAAGGGCGGCGAGCCCGCCTCGGCCGTTTCAGCTGCCTCTTGCGCGTGTGCGGGAATTGCGCCGCTCGCAAGCAGCAACACCGCGCTCAACACGAAAAACACCCACCCAGGCGTCGACAGCCGGCTCCACTGGATCATGACGCTTCTCCCTCTACGGCCTAACTGCCCAATTTTCCATCAATCTACGCTTCTTTCCGGCAGGGTATCAACTCAGGATCATGGGCAGAAGTGCGCTTCGTCGGGAATTTCGGTACACTCGCTCATAAATTGACGCGAAACCGCTGCGGTGCGGCCGGCCTGCCCGGCCTGTGTACAGGCCTGGGCGCTGAGTTTATACACATCGACGGAGGATTAGACATGTTGCGTGCTGTGATTATTGGATTGCTGCTTGCTGTCGCCGTGCCCTCGGGCGCGATGACGATTGCCGAGGATGGTCACGCCCGTGCCGCGATAATTCTCTGCGATTCTCCCGAGATCCCTGAGCAGACGGCCGCGCGCGAGCTTGCGGCGTATCTGAACTCGGTGACCGGCGGAAACTTTACTGTTATCCCGGAATCGCAGGCGCCCGCGGACGGACCGCGCGTGTTTGTCGGGCCGACGCAGTTTGCCGCATCCCAGGGCATCGATTTCACCTCCGTCGGGCCCGAGGAATGGGTCATACGGACCGTTGGCCGCGACGACCTCATTCTCGCGGGAGGACGGCCCCGCGGAACGCTCTACGCCGTTTACCATTTCCTCGAAGACGTTCTCGGCGTGCACTGGTGGAACGCCTGGGAGGAGACGGTACCCCAGAACAGCACCCTGCGGCTGGGCCCTCTCGACCATACCGGCAAGCCCGCCTTCCGCAGCCGTGATATCTACATGCTCTACGGGAATGATGAGGGACGCTTCGCCGCCCGGAACCGGCTGAACCGCGACGGTGATACTCCGATCTCCCCCGACTACGGCGGAGCGATGGATTACGGGCCGCCCTACCATGTGCACACGTTCTACATGTATGTTCCGCCGGAATCGTACCTCACCGAGCACCCCGAATGGTTTTCGCTGGTCAAGGGACAGCGCGAGGCCGGATACAGGCAACTTTGCCTGACGAATCCCGATCTGCGGACGTTTTTCGTCGAAAAACTGAAGAGTTATATTGAACAATCCCGTGCGGAGGCTCGCGCCAGCAATGCGCCCGCGCCAACCGTCTTCAGCATTTCCCAGAACGACTGGGAAGGCCCGTGCGAGTGCAGCGATTGCCAGGCCATCGCGGAGGCTGAGGAGTCGGAAGCAGGGCCGCTGCTCGATTTTGTCAACTACGTCGCCGATGCAATCCGGGAAGACTATCCCGAGGTTTATATTGATACCCTCGCCTATATGATGACCCAGAAGCCCCCCAAGACCATCCGGCCCCGCGATAACGTGATCATCCGCCTCTGCGACACCTCCAGCAATTTCACCAAGACGATTCAGGACCCGCTCAACCAGGAATTCCACGATCACCTGCTCCGCTGGGCGGCCATCGCTCGAAATCTGCGGATTTGGGACTATGCAGTCACCTATGCCCCTCATTACGGCCTACCCATGCCCACCGCGCACACCTACGGCCCCGATTACCAGTTTTACGCCGAAAACAACGTCGAAGGCGTCTTTACTGAGCACGAGTATCCCGTGCTGGCCGACATGCGCGATTTCAAAGTCTGGATGATGATGAAAATGCTTGAAGATCCCTGTCAGGACTACAGCGGCCTCGTCCAGACCTTCACCGACGGCTTTTACGGGGCGGCCGGCGAGTTCATCCGGCAGTACCTGACCCGGCTCGAACAGGCCTCCGAGGCCAAGCCGAGCTACTTAAGCATGGGCGCATCTCCCCGGCAATACCATTATCTCGATCTTCCGTTCGTGCTCGACGCCCACGAGCGTTTCGACCAGGCGGAGCAGGCCGTGGCCGGTAACGATGCCCTGCTGCGCCGGGTCCGGTTTGCGCGACTGCCGCTGGATCGCGCCTCCCTGGTGCTCTTTCCAGACCTTGCAGCGCAGTGGGTGCGCGGCGGAAATACTCCCGAGACGATGCCGCTCGATCGCGAGGCAATCGCCGCTCGTTGCCGGGACACCTGGACCACGCAGGTTTATTTCCGCATCCCGGGGGAGGAACGCCCGGCAGCACTGGCCGAAATCGATGCGGAGCTCGATCCGCTGCTTGTACGCCCGGCAATTGTGCATATTCCCGAGAAATTCCGTGATCTGCCCCCTGAAACGGTGTTCGATTTCACTGCCGATATGACGCGCAATTGGAACGACGAGGCCAGACGGGTTCCGGATCCCCAGGCCGAATCCGGCCTGACGAACCGCCTGGAGCTGACCGGCGATGACAAGGCGCGCTACGCTCTGCCCATGCCCTGGGGATTGTACGACGTCATCAACAAACGGGGCAGGGGGGACGGAAGTATTCGTGCCGAAGACGTGCCCGGGCCCGGGTACCACTGGTACAAGATGGGAACCTTTGAGATTCAGCCCTCGTTCTACGTCTACTTTTTCTGGAGCTGGATCATCCAGGTCGATGTCGACTGGGCGCACGATCCCGCGCATCCCGAACAGCGTTTCGATATCTGGGCGCGTATCAAATTTGAGGGACCCACTTTTCCGCACGGTGACCCTGAGGCCAAAGACGCCATTTCCATCGAACGTGTGGTACTTGTCAAGATGCCCTGAGAACGCCGCATACAAACGACGCGATGCGCGCCAGAAAATCTGTGAGCGGCGTGCCTTTTCTGTCCTGTCCACTGCCGTGACTTGGACGCCGGGGGCGGGCGGGGGTATAGTATGAAACCGCTGGCAACCGATTGAAAACACTGAAATATCCGTATCAAACCACCCCTGTGCAAAGCGGAGGCACTCGTGACAGCTGCCATCAGTATCATGCCCTGCCTGGATATGCAGAACGGCCGTGTGGTCAAGGGCGTCCACTTTGTGGACATCCGCGATGCCGGCGATCCTGTTGAATGTGCGCGCGCCTATTGCGCCGCCGGCGCCGATGAACTCGCTCTGCTCGACATCACGGCGACCGTGGAAGGGCGCGCCACCATGCTCGACGTGGTCCGCCGCACCGCCGAAGCGATCAGCGTTCCCTTTACCGTCGGCGGAGGAATCGCCGATCTTGCAGCCGCGGAAGCTGTACTCGGCGCGGGTGCAGACAAGGTCTCGATCAGCAGTGCGGCATTCCGCAATCCGGATTTAATCCGGGAGCTGGTCGGCGCCTTCGGCGCGGGCGCAGTAACCGTGGCAATTGATGTTGACCGGAATCCTGTTTTGCCTTCGGGGTACGAGGTCTATATCGACGGCGGGCGTACCGCGACCGGCGCCGATGCGATCGAATGGGCCAAACGGATTGATGGCTTTGGTGTGGGCTGCATTCTCCCCACAAGCAAGGCCGGCGACGGCGCAAAAACCGGCTACGACCTCCCCGTCATTCGCGCCATGGCCTCGGCCGTAAACGCCGCGCTTGTCGCGTCGGGCGGCGCGGGCCGGTTGGAACATTTCTATGAGGCAGTTGAAGCGGGCGCAACGGTATTGCTTGCGGCATCCGTATTCCACTTCCACATCGTCGATATACCGGAACTCAAGCTCTATCTGAAAGAGCGCGGGGTAAACGTCCGGTGATATGCCATTCTGCGCATCGAACTGAGTGCTGCTGCGGCTAAAATCACCGGAACTGCCTGAAAAGGAGTGAGATCCATGAAGATTGGGCGTAGAGATTTCTTTGGTCATACTGCTGTGGCTGCCGCGGCGGCGGCGATTGCACCCGGCGCGAAAGCCGCGGATTCCCCGGCACATGCGGCGCCGGTTCCGACCGAGACTTTCTCTTTTTGCGTGCTTGCCGATCCCCATTGCGCGGAGCCGGCAAAGGAAGGGATCGAAGCCCTGGGGGATGGGGTGGCCAAATTCTCGCGCTGCCTCGAGCAAATCCAGCAGCTTGACCCGGCCGACCGCCCGGATTTTGTCCTGGCCGCCGGCGATATCCATCCCTGGGCTCTTCTCGAACGCGAGGTTAATTGCACGGTGCCGGTTTATGCCGTCGCGGGAAATCACGAGTCTTCCCGCGAACGGAGACAACAGCTCCGGCAGGCGTTTGGTCGGGGATTTGAACTGAACGGCAAGGAATCCGACTATTACAGCTTTGTTCACAAAGGTATCCGGTTTGTCGCTGCGTGCGATGTTGGGAGCGGCGGCGACCACATCGGCCACTGGTGTTCGGAGATCATCACGCCTTCAGACCAGTGCGAATGGCTTGAACAGGAGTTCGCCCAGCCCGAACCGGTGATTCTTTTCGCGCACGTGCCTCCGGAACGCAACGGCGCTGACCGCCACATGTACCTCAGCCGGAACGACTCGCGCTGGTTCTGTGAGACGGTGGAAAAGCAGAGGCCCTACGCGATGTTTTTCGGGCACCTGCACCATGCCACCGAGGAGTACCGCATCGGCGAGACCCGCTGCTTTAATCTGTGTTCGTGTTGCTGGAATGCCGACCGCACTCCGCTTGGATTCCTGCACGTACGCGTGACGCCTGACGGCCTGCACGTTCGTGAAATAGAAACCGGGCGCTATTCCTCTTAGATTGAAAGTCATAGTCTGAAAGCAGGCAGCAGAGCACGAGCTTCCGGCTGAATAAACGCTGTCCGTGCGGTATCCCCATCGAAGGCTGCTTCGTCCAATTCGATAGCGCTTTACATGGCCACAATTGCCACCGCGTTCTGGGCCAAAAACCGCGCAACTGTCTTGCTCAGACGGTCTCGGAACCATTTACTACGCGAACCGGTGGATTATCCAAGGTGTGGCTGATTTCATGCCGCGTGGGAAGGAATCAGATGCGATGGAATCGTCTGCGGCGGTGAACCCCCTGTCCATAAGGCTCGGCCGCGGGAAAGCCAGGTCGGTTCTCGTGCGGGACTCTCCGAGCACGGGCATTTGAACAGGCAACTGACTGTTTCAATCGGTGAGTTAGCTCAGTCTGCTGTGCTATAGTTTGTGATGGATTAAGAGCCGAAGGATAAAAGGTTACACCTGTAAGCGGTTGTTTGGAAAGGGAGAGTCGGTACCATGAAAAAGCTGATTCTGTTTGTGGTTCTGTGCGGTGTCGTGCTGGGGACTTTTGGTTGTGGCAGCAAGGGCACTTCCACCTCGGGAAAAGAGCGGGAGACAATTAATTACGGCACCCAGGCCGATCGTGCCGACCGTCGAGGCAATTAAGCTTCGTTTGGCAGATTAACCGGATGAACGGAGCGCCATAAAGCTCCGCGGACAAAGGTGAACAAACAGGCGCCTGACGCGGAATGGAGGCTTGATTGGCTGTCCGCACCATCCACGCGCCGTGGTCTGCCCAGCCGAAAGACTCTGTCACAGCTATACCCACTTGCGCCCCTATGCGCGGCGGCTGCTTTGCAGACTTTCTGGACTGGTACAGGCTGAAGGCCATTTGCCTTCTCTGTCTCCGGCTTGTTCGGGCTTTTCTCCTTTAAACTGCACGCGCCTCGCTGAGACTGCAAAAAGTGAAGGGCGGGCATCCGCCGGATGCCCGCCCTGGTTTTCACGCTGCTGTTACGCCAGCACCAACCTGCCGATCACGGGAACCACATGTAGCCGTCCGATTGACCCGCTTTGGTGACGACAAACGCATTGCTGCCGTCCGGCTGCGGATACCGGAAGAATTCCACGTGGCCGTCCATGAACAGCACGTTCGCGCCGCCAGGCACGTGGTTGAATTCGGGAGACAGAGACCCATCGTCTTCG
>DAOSJS010000034.1:0-21104 GCA_035367355.1 Candidatus Hydrogenedentota bacterium | reverse complement strand
GCAGATCCCGCGCATCACCGACCTCGTCGACAACACGTCGATCGCGATCCTGCCTTTGTTGAATCCGGACGGACGCGAAGCCGGTACGCGGATGAACGCCAATGGTGTGGACCTCAACCGGGCGTTTCCACGGTATCCGTTCGATTACACCGGCAATCAGGGCGACGGAGAACCGCTCCAGGCCGCCGGACGGCAGCCGGAAGTGGTGCGCGTCATGGAATGGACCGCCGCGAATCGGTTTGTGCTGTCCGCGAACTTTCACACGGGCGCGCTGCTCGTCAATTACCCGTACGACGAGGACGGCGTTCCATCGGGAGCGGATGCCCCCACGCCCGATGATGCGTTGTTTCAAGAGCTGGCCCGGCGATACGCGCGCGAGAATCTCCCCATGTGGAACAGCCCGTACTTTGCCGATGGAATCTCCAACGGTTCGGCCTGGTACTCCATTTTCGGCAGCATGCAGGACTGGAATTACCGGTACATGGCCTGCAACGAGGTGACGATCGAGCTTTCGAACACCAAATGGCCCCCGGCCGGCGCGTTGCCCGCATTCTGGGATGACAACCGGGAGGCCATGCTGCGCTATCTCGAAGCCGTGCATCTGGGCGTTCGCGGCCTCGTCACGGATGCGCTCACCGGCCAGCCGCTGGACGCCCGGGTGACGGTCCAGGGCAACGCCCAGCCCGTTTTTACCGACCCGGATGTGGGCGACTACCACCGCACGCTTCTGCCCGGCGTCTATACCATTACCATCCGGGCCAATGGCTATTATCCTCAGACCTTCATCAATCTGATCGTGACTTCCGGGCCGGCCACCCGCATCGATGCCGCTCTCATCCCGCTGGATGCGCCGTTCGATGCCGACGTCAACAACGATGGCGAGGTCAACGCGATCGACGTCCAGCTTGTCATTAATGCAGCCCTGGGCCTCTCTGTTCCGGCCGGCGCCGACATCAACGCAGACGGAGCCGTTGACGCCATCGACATCCAGCTCGTTATCAACGCCGCCCTGACCCGCAGCTACGCCCCGGCTACCGCTCAGGAATGAGTGTTTCGGCGCCTGCACGGCATGCCCGGCGGGAAAGGGCGCTGCATCGGTTCTGACTGCCAAAACAACTGTGCTAAAACGCATAAATTCCGGGATTTATCTGCGTCTACACTGGAATTGATGGGTCTTTACTGGTAAAATAGTGGAGACAAGTAAGGACGCATTGCGCGAGCATAAGCGAACGGAATCGTCGCGGTCCGCATGGGGGGATGCATCGGCAGACGGGAGGACGGCCATGAGCACATGCGCGTATTGCGAGGCGGCGGCTGCGGTCCGACGGGGAGCGGGGGCTGCGTGGGACGTTTATCTGTTCGCTTGCCCGGAATGTCTGAACGTCTCATTGCTGCGGAACCGCTCGAACGGGATATGGGCGGAGCGCCTGGAGACGGAGCCGGATATCCGCGAAGTCCTGCCTCCCGGTTCGGTTCCCGCGGAAATCCTGGGGCGTATACGCAAGGCTGCCGATGATCTGCCCTTGCTGCCGGAAGTGTGCCAGCGCGTGGTGGCGTTAGCGCACGATCCCCTGTCGACGATGGCGGACATCGCGAATGCGATCAACCAGGATCCGGTGGTTGCAACGAAGGTGCTGCGGCTGGCCAACAGCGTGGCATTTGGCGGAACGCAGGAGATTTCAAGCCTCGATCAGGCCTGCACCCGGCTGGGCCTGAAGGAGCTGGTTCGGACCGTCCAGGCCATTGCCTACAGCGGCCTGTACCGCTCGACCAAACCATCGGTGCGCGAGACGCTGCAGATGCTGTGGCGCCATACCGTGGCGACGTCCGAGGCGGCGCACGAACTCGCGCGAATCCGGTGTCCCGAATCTGCGGACGAGATGTTCATGGCGGGGCTGGTCCACGATCTGGGTGCCGTGCTGCTGATCAACATCATCGCCCACAGTCCAGTGACGAGCGCAAGCCGCCTGCGCACTGAACGGGAAGCTGCCCACGATTTTGAAGTGAAATACCACGCACTGGCGGGGATTCATGTCGTTTCAGAGCGGAATCTGCCGAACACGTATGCGTTCACGACGTTTTTCCATCCCAACCCCGCGGATGTACCGGCGGAGGAGCATCGCGAGGCCGTGCTGCTCGTGCGCGCCGCGGAACGCCTCGCGGAAACCTGCGGTTACGGATTCGACGGCGGACTCGAGCCCGTGAGCGCGGACGATCCGGACCTGGCCGAACTGGGACTTTCCGCCGAAGACCTGGAACGGCTCCAGGCGCAGGTGAGCGGCGCGGTGGAGTCGCTGCTGGATGTCGTTTCGGTCTAGGCGCCAGCGCCAGCGGCCGGTCAGCCGAGGAAACGCACGGTCACGTCGCCGGTGGTGTCATTATTCGTCGCCAGATCGACGGGTTTGCCCGGCCGCAGCATCCACACGCGAAGGAGGCCGCTCCCCACGGGCAGTGTGAACAGGGCGCTTCGCTCTCCATCGTCCAGCACGCGCACCATTTCATTATCCTGAAAGGCGGCGTGCAGGGTGCCCGCGTCCGTGGAGCCGCCGCGGTCGAGCGTGAATTCATACACGCCGCCGCGCTCCACTCGCACGGGCCATCCCAGAGGCCGCTCGCCGAGGTGCGCCTGATCCTGAAACCGGCACAATTGCACCGGATTCTCGAAAGGCGAGCCGAGGTGTATCCAGCCCGGCTCAAAATTCCGTGTAGCTTTCATGTCGTCGTACCAGGCGTCGTACACGGCACGCAGCGCAGCCACGGTACCGGGATGCGCCCCCGCCACATTTTGCTGTTCACCGGGATCCTGGCTGAGGTCGTACAACTCGAAAGCGTGGGCCTGCTCTGCGTCCAGGTATTCGCGGTGAAAGGTGCCGGGGTTGCAGACCAGCTTATACCGGGCTGCGACCACCGCCGCGTTGTGATAGCGTTCCGGCGACAGTCCGCGATGGCACTGGAAGACCAGGGATCGCTCCGGAAGCGCCTTTGTTGCGCCGCGCAGCAGCGGGAGCAGGCTGATGCCGTCGAAGACTGCCTCCGGCGGGGGGACAGCCTTGCAGGCCTCGAGAATGGTCGGCGCGAGGTCGATGTGCGCGGCGACGGCCTCCACCCTGCCCTGCCGTCCGAGCACGGCCGGCCATTGCATGAAACACGGCACACGTATCCCGCCTTCATACACCGAAACCTTGCGGTCGCGCAGACCCGCCGTAAAGCGTTCCTGTTCGGGGCCGTTGTCGCCGAGAAAGATCACGAGGGTGTTGTCGCGCAGCTTTTCGCGCTCCAACCAGGCGAGCAGCCGGCCCACATTGTCGTCGATGTTGGTGATCATGCCGTAGGCCCGGGCCGTGGAGTCGTCCAGGCCTTTGGCGGCATAGGGCGCGACGTATTCCTGCGTGATCTCCAGGGGCACGTGAGGCGCATTGGTGGCCAGATACACGAAGAAGGGGCGATCACGGCTGGCGCCCATGAATTCGCGCGCCGCGCTGAAAAAGACATCGGTGCAATAGCCCTGCGCCTCGACGGGCTCGCTGCCGCGCCAGAGGCGGGGATTCATGTAGCTGTTGGGATTGTCGGGGGATTGGCCGATGCCGCCGGCCTTGTGCCACAAGCAGACGTCGAAGCCCTGATCCTGGGGGCGCATGGGGTAGTTGTCGCCCAGATGCCACTTGCCGAACAGGCCGGTGGCGTATCCTGCGGCGCGCAACATTTCAGCAAGGGTGATTTCATCGCCGTGCATTTTTGCCCCGCCGCGCGCTGTGTGGATCACGCCGGTCCGGTAGGCGTACCGGCCCGTCATGAGGCTCGCCCGGGTAGGGGCGCATACGGGAGAGCAGTAAAACCGGGTGAAGTCGAGGCCGTCTTTCGCGAAGCGGTCGAGGTGCGGCGTATGGATGTCCGCGTTGCCGTGCACGCCAACGTCGCCGTACCCGTGATCATCGGTAAGGATCACAATGACGTTCGGGCGCTCCCAGCCGGCATCCATACGGACAGGTGCGGCGGGCCGGGCCACGTCCGGGGACTGATGCCGGCACGCTGCGGCGAGCGCACCGGCGCCGAGGCCCATATTTTTGAGAAAGCTGCGTCGGGTGGATCGAGCCATGCCGCTCCGTCTCCCGGGTTCAGCCGGCGCCGTTCCCGGGTGTTTCCTGCGGCGCCGCTACACGGGCCCGGCGCTCGATCAGCTCGCGCCAGGTGGTCAAGATAATTCCTTCTTCCTCGATGGCATTCCTGATGTCCGGGTCAAGCATGGCTTCGAGGTCGGCGAGGCGGGTGTCTCCGGAATCCGAGATGAACTGGAAATTTTCGCTGGGCCGGGTGCAATGGACAATGACCTGCGTCACGCCGGGGCGAAGCCTGTGCAGCAGCTCCAGCATGTTCTTCTTTTTTACCTCAAAGGTTTTCCAGCCGTAGGTGTCACTGAAGAGGTCGTCCAGCATGGGGAGGCCCGAGTCCCAGACCGCTTTCGCCACCTGGCGGATGACCGGAAACTGGTCGGCCAGGTCGGTGTGCTCTTCCTGCGCCAGGGTCGCATGGCCGCCGGGAATCATGAGAGGGATCTGCATTTCTGTGCCGATTTTGACGTAGGCGGCGAAATATTCCGGGGTGGCGTAGACCGTACCCATGTGTGTATCGAGGTGCGTGATGGGTAATCCCATGGTTTTGGCACGGTCGATCTGGGCCCGCATCTCGACTTCGAGCTCTTCCGCGCTGGCATGTTCGACGACCAGACCGACATTGTCCCACAGGCAGCCCTGTTCGTCCGTCAGGCCCGGCACGCGATCTTTCCCGGCCACGGGCCCCCAGCGGTAGTCATCCCATTCGGAGGTGAGGGTCATGTGCAGCCCGTTATCCACGTCGGGGTGTTCCGCGCAGTACCTCGCCCATTCCGGTACCCAGGGACAGGGCATCATGGTGCTGGTGGAGGTCAGAACGCCTTTTTCGAAGGCCTCGATGATGCCCATGTTGGAGTCATGCGACATGCCCGCATCGTCGGCATGAAGAATGAGCACTCTGGCGCCCTTCTCCCAGCCCAGCAGCTCGGCATAGGTGGGCTGGGCCTCGTCCGCGGCCCCAAACGCCGCGGTGATTAACCAGCATTGGCACAGGGAAAGCAGCGTGACTCGTTTCATGATTTCTCGACTCTCCTTTCCTCATCGGCGCTGGCAAAAATTCGCCGCGGCTGCGCTCCGGCTCAAAGCGCTTCGTCCGCGGATTTTTTTCGCGCGCTCGCTGCGGTAAACGCGTCAAGCACGGCAGTCTTCGTCCGGCCTCCGACCTTTTCCCCCGACACCGCGTCCAACACGGCGATGTCGATGGCGCCGGGCATGCGTTCATAATAGTACGTCCAGAACGGGTAATAAAAGAGTTGGCAATCGAGCGTTTCGTGGGGGGTGGGCCGGTCGCGATGGCCGCGCCGCCGGAGCAGCGCCAGCGTGAGCTGTTTGCGCCCGAGGATTTCGGCTTCTTCGCGGGGCATCGACGGTGGAAAGTGCTGCTCCGTGCATTCGCCCTGGTCGAGCTCTCCCGCCAGTTTGACGATCATGAACACACCAGCATGGGCATCCAGCGAAAACTGGATCCGGCCTTCGTCTCCATCCGGTCCCACTGCACGGACCGTAAAGAGGTAGTGCGGCATCCAGATCAGTTCGAGCCGGGGAAGCGCGTTCCTCGACAGGCGCTTCCAGGGAAACACCAGGCGAAGAACGCGGCCCATGGCGCCGTACCACCGTTTCTGAAACCATAGCCGTGCCTGGAGCTCGGGCATGCGCGGAGGGACAAAAGCTATGGCATTCTGCTCCGAACCGGGATACGCAGTGGTAGGGGTGGGCGGCGCCTGATGCATGTTTCCGTTCTTCGTCCTCTCCTCTGGTCTGGGGCCGCGCGGCTTGCGTGGTCCTTTTCTCCAACCTGGCGTCCGGAAGGCCGGAGCCTGTCCGTCATTCAAGCGGCACAATCCGCCGGAGGACGATATTCCGGTAATACGCCTGGCTGGGCGGTCCGCTGTGAATCTGCAGGCCGATGATGCCATCCCGGGGGATGGCATCATCGGGTTCGGTATAGTCGGCCGTCAGGTGGCCGTTCATCCAGAGCTGGATGCGGCCGCCGTCGCACAGGATCGTGTACTCGTTCCAGCCGCTCAGATCAATGATCTTCCGGACCACCGCCTGATCCGCATTGACGAGGATCTCGTTGCGGCGATGTTCATCGTAGAGGCAGCCCCAGTATTTCTGGCCCATATCCGCCTGGTACCCGCGCACGGCAGGACTACCCGGCTCGCGCTGGCTGCGGATCTGGATTCCCGCATTGGCCTCAGGATCGGACAGCTTGACCTGCAGCCGGAGCTCAAAGTCGCTAAAATGTTCTTTTGTGCACAGGAAATCGTTGTGCCGCACCGGGCTTTCGAGCGAACCGCCGACGATCGCGCCATTCTCGACGCGCCAGAGTTCCAGATTGCCTTCCCAGTGTTCCAGATTCTCTCCGTCGAAGAGCACCAGGGGCGGACCGAGTTTACGGTTGCGCAGGCCCAGGTTCGCAGCCGCGCGCACGTCAGCCGGATAGGACTCTCCCGCGAGTTCCGTGTAGATGGCCATGGCCCGGTCCCGGTTTCCGTCCGAAACCAGCGCTTCCGCGCAGTGAAGCGAGGCCTCGATCGCCGCTTTGCGGACCGTGCCTTCCGAAAACTCCAGCCGGTTGGCGAGGCAATTGGCCGCAGCCCCGGTCCCAATCTCTCCGAGCGCGCAAACGGCTGCACAGGCGGCGGGCAGATCGCTCCCATTTGCGATCGCACAAAGTACGGGAACCGCTTCGGCATCCCGGCGCTTGCCCAACAGGTTGATCACGGCAATGCGGGCATTGCCCTCCGCGGTGAGAAGTGCTTCGCGCAAAACCGGGCCCGCTCCCTGCCCAGGGTCCAGGCCGAGGGCCGCGATGGTTTCCGCCTCGCCCTCCGGAGCCTGGGCGCATGCGACGCCCGCGCACAGAACCAGCATCGCCAATAATCCGGCTGCTCGAAGCATCATGACACAGCCTCCACGATATTCACGCAGTCTTTCTTTCTCCCGGTTTTGAGCCGGATTTAGGGTGCGTCCGGGCGCAGCAGATGCCCCGTCGCTCACGACAAAACGCTGTGCGGGCATGCTCCGCTTCGTTTTCGTTGTTTGCGCGTCGATGTTCCGGGTTTCTCGGCGGCAGGCACACATTTACCCCAGAAAACCAAGCCCGAGCCGTTCCAGCAGGCCGTTCAGGGTGTCGTGGTTGTCACGGAAGAACACGGCGCTGAGGCGTACGAAATAGAGCACAGTCGTGCCGAGGATCCATACCGCGGCGGCGAGATGACCCCAGAAGGCCCAGCGGGACAACGTTTCACCCTCTTCGTTCACGTCTTATCACCGTATGCGCCGGACACGCGAATTTCGGCGTCCAGTCGCGACATTTCGTCATGCGCCAGGACTCACATCCCGCCCCGGCGCGATCAGGCTGCCATAATACGCCGAAACCGCCGTCTGGATCGATGCTGCATGCTCGTGTCCTGAGGCCCCCGGCAGCTCATTACAATCCCCCCGGCCACACGTGCCGCGCGGCCGGGGGGACTTTCACCTTTCATCCCCGATGCCTTCTTCCTTCCCAACTCGCGCCTGAAAACTCACCACCATGAAAAACAAACTCTAAAGACTGTGCACCTGGCCTTAAAATGCATGGATTTGAATTCAGCTTCCAGCATATGGTATATATTCGAGGCGGTTACGCGGCGCTGCCCAAGCGGCTGCCGCGTATTTTTGCGCTCGATACTCGGCGACCCCATCGTCTAGTCTGGCCTAGGACACCAGCCTTTCACGCTGGCGACACGGGTTCAAATCCCGTTGGGGTCGCCATTTTTTTGTGCCAGGGACAAGCCCCGATTTTTCACGGCGTTTTTCATTGCATTCCGGGGGGATCGGTGTCAGATCGCAAGGAGGCGCGCGTTTGGCCTCGGCTGCGTTTCCGCACGCTCAAGCAAACCCCGCCCGCAACACACTGCGCTCGCCGCAACCCACCGCCTGCCAATTCCTTCGCTGCGCGTCATGATATGGACATCCCGGCGCAACAACGCGGCCGTTGTGTGCGGGAGAAGCCGAATTGAGGGAGAATTCAGAAAAAATCGCGCTCTGTGCCTTCATTTATACGGCAATGGACGGGCTATATATATGAAGACGCTGGCGGGCGGCTTTTGCCGCCTATTTTTGGCTCGACAGGAGCTTTTCGTGCGATTTTTATCCGATTTACTGCGAAACCACCCGGGCGGGGGATGGGCACTCCTGGAACGCGATGCCGAGGTGGAAACGCTTGCTGGCTGCCTGGAAACGGTCCTGAAGCCTTTTCTGGAAGGACAGGGAGCGGGTCTGCTGCCTCTGGTGGCGTTACGCGCCGAAGAACTGGTTGCGGCCTGGCTGATCGCGCGGCGTATGGAAGACATCCTCCGGGCAGAAGGCGTCTGTCACATGCATGTCGTGGAGGGTGAGCTGCGCTTCAAGGAGGTCCACCCCATGATCGAGAAATCGATGAAAGCCCGGGAACGAGTCCGGAAAGCTCTGCAGGAACTGGAGGACGCATGCAAAGCCACGGCCGTGTCGGGAGGCAGCGGCGCTCTCGGCGAAGAAGTGAGTCCGCTGCTGCGTTTGGGTGAAGGAGTGTTGGAGGATGCGCTGAACTTCGAGAAGCGTAAGCAGAAGCGCTCCCGGTCGGGCCGTGCCGCAAACGCGTGATCGTGCCCATCCCACTGAATGAGCGCCGCGCGCGGAACCAGTTGCGGAAACGCGGCGCGACCGGGCTGCAGATTCGCCAGTGGCTGGCTCTGCACCAGCGAACGGCATTTGCGCGGTATTTCATTCGCGACTCGAAGGATCGGCCATGGGTGGCGCGCAGATACCAAGAGGCCTCGCTCAACTCCTACGCCCTCCGGAAAGTGCATTGCGACGGCCGCGACGTGGGTAAGACCGCCGAGATTGAGCTGATTGCGGCGTGGGCCTCAGTGCTGTGCCCGAATACCGAGATGCTCGTGGCGACCCAGTGCGAAAACCATCTCTTTCCGCTGATGCACCGTCTTCTGCGCCGGTTTCAGTCTACACCCCACTTTGCTCCGGGCCTGCTCGAGGTGAAGCGCTCGCCTTCCTGGTTTTTCCGGTTTTCCAACGGGTTCGTCTTGTGGGGCCGCATCGCCGGGCCTCACGGCATGAATTTCCAGGGGCTGCACGTGGACTGGCAGATCGTCGACGAAGCCCAGGAGATGACCGAGCCCGCATGGGCCGAGCTGTTTCAGGCCCTGAACGGAGGCGGGCGGCGCTGGGTCTACGGAGTTCCCAACGGACTGCGCAACACCTTCTACCGCATGACACAGGATGGCGCCGCGGAACAGTACAACTGGCCGTCGCCGCTCAACCCCGAATACACGCCTGAAAAAGACGCCGAACTGGCCCGGCTGTACGGCGGCCGCGGCTCCCCCGGTTATGTGCACCGGGTGCTGGGCCAGCACGGCACGCCCGCCCACGCCGTGTTCGATTTCGAGGCCTACCTCGCCTGCATCGACGAAGGTCTCGATTTCCACGATGTGCACCTCACCGCGGACGACGCATTTTCCCTGCCGGCAGCGCTGCCGCCCGGCGACTACTATCTCGGCTGCGACCTGGGCTACGCCCGTGACCCTTCCGAGTTTGTCGTGTACCGCGCCGCTGAACCCCATTTCATCAACGTGCTGCGGGTGCATCTCGAGGGAGTCCATTACGCCCGCCAGCAAGAGATCATCACCGAACTCGACCGCGCCTGTGATTTCCGCCGGATCGGCATCGATTGCGGAAACAGCGGGCGCGCCGTTGCACACAACCTTATGGCGCAGGGCACGCAATGGTGCGAAAAAGTGGCTGCTTTTGAATTCGGCGCATCCATCGACCTTGAGCCTCTTCCCGACGGTTCTCCCCACCGGCGCCGGGTCAAACAGTTCATGACCGAGCTGCTCGAGCGCAGGATGCAGGAACGCAGCATCGTGTTTCCAAAACTTCCCGACCGTGAATCCCAGTATGCCGGCCACATCTACACCATCTCCGCCACGGGCGACGTGATCTACGAAAAGGGCGACGACCACATCATTGACGCCGATCGGTGCGCCGTTCTCGCCCGTTACCTCGACACGCAGTGCGGGGAGTCTGAAGCGCCGCTGCTGGGCGTGCGCCTCGAAGGCTTTTGATCACGCCTTTTCAACGCCTTAGCGCCGCCGCCTTCCGCGTTCGCTGAAACCATTGACGAAATGCGCGTAGAAGGGTAGTCTGATTCGACGATATACAGAGGCGGCTGGAACTTCGTACACACGAGGGCAGGCAGGCTGTTACCTGTCTGCGTATCCAGTTGTCAGACGGGAGGTGCGATGGGGAACACGGCTACACCCTTACGACGATCGAATCGCATGCCAACCGTGTCATTTTCCACAAGAGGAGACATAGCAATGCGTAGAAGATCAGACCGGGGATTTACACTGATTGAGCTGCTCGTAGTTATCGCGATTATCGGCATCCTGGCCGCCATTCTTCTGCCGGCGCTGGCGCGGGCGCGCGAGGCCGCACGGCGCGCCAGCTGCGCCAATAATCTCAAGCAGATGGGCATCATCTACAAAATGTATGCGAACGAAAGCAAGGGCGAAAAATGGCCTCCGCTTCAGGGTATCGCCGAGTATTATACCGACGGTGTCCCCGGAGGGCTGCCCGCGGGCTGCAAAGGCCAGGACGAACCCGAGCTGGCCCCGCGTCAAATCGCGATCTATCCGGAATACCTGACCGATTACAATGTCATCCGCTGTCCTTCCGACCCCGATTTCAGCGACGCAATGGAAGACCACCTGGCCATCATCAGGGATGTGCCCCCGGCCGTGTGCAACTACATCTACAAGGGCGTGGCTGACAACCCCTCCGACAGTTACTTTTACCTGGGATATGTGGCCGACCAATGCAATGGCGATGATCCGCTGATGCCCGATCCGTTCGGGATGGGGCTGCAGGTGCCGGTGCAGTTGATGCTGGTCCTGGGCGTGATCGGCCCCCTGTCTCTGGGAGGAAATGGCGCGTTCGGCACAGTCGAGGCCGCCAATCCGGTTGCGGTCCGCAGCTCCCTGGATAACGACATTTCGATTCCCAGCCCGTTCGGCAACGGCGGCGGCGGGACGATCTACCGGCTGCGCGAAGGCATTGAACGGTTCATGGTGACCGACATCAACAATCCCGCCGGAAGCGCCCAGGCCCAATCGGAAATCGTGGTCATGTTTGACTGCATCAGCCTGACCCCCGGCGGCGACATCCCGTTTAATCACGTGCCCGGCGGCTCCAATGTGTTGTTCATGGACGGGCACGTCGAGTTTTTCCGCTTTGAAAAACTCGGGCGATTCCCGGTTAATGCGCCTTTCGCGTCGATTGTCGAGCTGGTGGGGTATCTCTAGCCGCTGCAACAGCGTGCATGATTTCGCAGCCGGGCCGCGATGCGCGAACGCTCGATGGCCCGGCTGCCACACATCAGCGCCAGTGCGGACTGGAGCGGGCGGGCCGTCCGGGTCCCGCTCCAGTTATACGGAGCCCTTCGGCGCGCATCCCTGGCAGCCATCCCAGCAATAGGTGCATAGTTTCGTCTTGGGCAGGCCGATGGCTTTCACCAGGTCGTCAAGTCTCTGGTATTTCAGCGTCGTCAGGGAAAGACGCTGCCGGATCCGGTCGACCATAGCCGCATATTGGGGCGTCGACTCATCGGTGTACTTGGGCAACTCTTCGTCGCCATCGCCTTCGAGCTCGTGGATGGCGCGGCGGGCAGCCAGGTCCAGAGCGGACTTCGAGCGCGAGAAATTCAGAAATTCGCAACCGTAGACCAGCGGCGGGCACGCCGACCGCATATGCACTTCCTGGGCCCCGTAATCGTAGAACTGCTGGATCGTATCCCGGAGCTGCGTGCCCCGCACAATCGAGTCCTCGCAGAACAACAGCCGTTTTCCCTGGATAAAGTCGACGATGGGGATGAGTTTCATGCGGGCGATGAGCTCGCGCATGTCCTGGGCCTGCGGCATGAAACTGCGCGGCCAGGTGGGGGTGTATTTCACGTACGGGCGCGCGTAAGGGACCTTGGCCGCATTGGCATAGCCAATGGCGTGGCCTGTGCCGGAATCCGGAATCCCCGCCACGAAATCGATGTCCTGTTCATCACCGGCAGCCAGCGCCGCTCCGCAACGGTTGCGCACGGCCTCGACGTTGATGCCTTCGTAGCTCGAGGCCGGAAACCCATAATACACCCACAAAAAGGAACAAACCCGCAGCTCATCGCCGGGCGGAGCTTTCTGCTCCAGTCCGTCCGCGGTGATCCGGACGATCTCGCCCGGACCAAGGAAACGATCCAGCGTGTACCCGAGATTGGGGAGCGCTGCCGTCTCGAACGTGACAGCATAGGCCCCGTCTTTCTTGCCGATGGCCAGCGGGGTACGCCCGTAACGGTCGCGCGCGGCGTAAATGCCCTGATGCGTCAACAAAAGGAGGGTACACGAGCCCTCGATGGTCTGCTGGGCTGCCAGAATCCCGTCTTCGAACGTGGCTTCCTGGTTGATGAGCGTCGCAAACAATTCGGTCGGGTTGATGCCTCCGCCGCTCATCTCCGAAAAATGGACCGTCCGTTTCTTGTAGGCCTGTCTGGCGAGCGCATCGGCATTGCGGATGGCGCCTACCGTCACAATGGCATACGGGCCCAGGTGCGAGCCGATAAGCAACGGCTGCGACTGAGAATCACTGATGACGCCGATGCCGCTCCGCCCCTGCATGTACTGGAGATCGCCCTCGAATTTCGAGCGAAACTGCGCCGTCGAAATATCGTGAATGCGGCGGGTATAGGCTTCGCCATTCAGCACGGCAAGCCCCCCACGCGACGTTCCCAGATGCGAATGATAGTCGGTTCCGTAGAACAGATCGTGTACGCAATCATTTTTCGACACGACGCCAAACAGTCCACCCACGGCGGTTCTCCTTTAACAATGGCCGGACAAGAATAGCGGGGCAGGAGGAGCCATCCCTCTGCCGTGGAATGTACCGCATTGCGCGGGCGCCGGGCAAGCGGATCCGCCTCCGCGCATGCCCACGCAGGCGCCGGCACAACGCATCGTACTCTGCGCGCGGTTCAGGCGCGCGCGGTTCAAATCTGCGGAATGGCCTCGGGCTGCGGATACAGCGTCTCGAGACGGGTCACCACGTCATCGGTCAGTTTGAGATCGAGCGCCTTGAGATTCTGCTGCAGCTGTTCGACCCGAGACGCTCCCAGGATCACGCTGCTGATGTTGGGGTTCCGAAGACACCAGGCCAAGGCCAGCTCCGCGGCGCTGACGCCGAAGTCTTTCGCGATGGCCGCCAGTTCCTGGCCCTTTTTCTTGTATTCTTCGGTCCAGTACATGGCTTTGATCACGAGGTTCTGCCGGTCGTCGGAGGCGCGGCTGCCTTCGGGGGCCTCTTCGCCCGGCTTGTATTTTCCGGTCAGCATGCCGTGGGCAAGCGGCGAGAAAATCACGTTACCGATGCCTTCCTCAGCCGTAGTGGGAAACAGCAGCGTTTCGGGGTACCGGTAGAGCAGATTGTACCGGGGCTGGCTCACGGCGATCGGGCGCGCGCCCAGCTGGGCCGCCCGCTCATTCGCCCGGACGAGCAGCGGCGCCGGCCATTCGCTGACGCCCCAGTAAATCACCTTGCCCGCCCGGATCAGGTCTTCCATGGCCAGAATGGTCTCTTCGATCGGCGTATCGGCGTCGGGACGGTGGCACATGTAGCAGTCAACATAGTCCATGCCCAGACGTTTAAGGCTGCCGTCGCACGATTCTTTGATATGTTTTGCCGACAGGCCCCGGTCGTTTGGCCCGTCACCCATGGGCGCCCACACCTTGGTCAGGATAAAGAGATCGGAGCGTTTCACGCCAGCCACGAGCTCGCCCAGGGCCTTTTCCGCCCCGCCCCGGTTGTACGCGTCGGCCGTGTCGAAATAGTTGATCCCGGCATCCAGCGCAGTCTTGACAAGCAACTTCGATGTCTCGGCGTCTGAGGTGAACCCTACTGTCAGGTACGTCCCCAGGCTCAGGGAACTGACTTTTGCGCCCCATTTTCCAAGTTTGCGGTATTCCATAGCCCTTCCCCTCCTGCGGTCCGTCACGCATTTGTTTCTTTGGAAATCCTAACCCGGTTGCCTGACGAACTCAAGAGATGGCCCCGCGACTGGACGCACCAGGCACGGGGCCATCAGGAAAGTACTGTAGCTGGCCGGAAATATGCCTCCGAGACTACGCGAGGTAATTGAGGAGCGCGTCAGCCGCGGTCCCGCGGGAACCGTCCGCGCGCACGAACGTCGCGACCTGTGTGATGCGGTTGCCGCCCGCTGCAGACTGGTTCACGTTGCGGTAGCCCAGCGAGATCTCCACAATCCCCGCGTCCGCGAGACTGATCAGCTCGCCCGGCTCGGTTATGCCATTGCCGTTGTCCCGCCACAGGAGGAGCTTATTGAAATTCGCGTCCAACTGGTTGATGCGCCCATCGCCATTGGTATCCAGCCGGCGCAATTCCTCAAACCCGTTCGCGGCGCCGTTCTGATCGCCGAACAATTCGGTGCCATCGTCGATGCGGCCGTTCCCGTTGCGATCGATCGCCAGAAACGCATCGCCGCCCGTCACAAACCCTGTGGTCACCTTTTTTCCCGTTCCCGTTATATCGAAACGTGCCCCCTGAGTGTAGCTCGTCAGCTCAATGCCGTCGCCGTCCAGATCAAATACAATCGGGTCTGATTGCTGTACGGCCCCCTGCTGAACCTGGAGCACTTCCTGATATTCAAACTCGAACGTCAATTGGATTGAGAAACTGCGGGTCTGCGCCGCGGCGGAAAGCGTATTCCCCGGTCCAGCGGCGGCCTCGCCGCCTCCGAGGAGCCCCAGGGAGCGCAGTTCCGCGATGAACGAGTCAATTCGCTCCCGCAACTCGCCTCCGCTCTGCACGAGGTCGTGCAGCAGAGAAAAGAGCTCGCTGACTTTTTCGTCCAGCTGCTTCAGCGCGTCCTGTGCAAACCCGATGAACTGGTCCAGCGAGTCCGGGCCTCCGTTTTTGAGACCTTCCGCGGCGCCCGCAAACCCGTTGAGGGCAGCCCCGGAAAGCTTTACTGAGAGCGAAAACCGGGCGGCCATCTGCCGGCTGGCCTGCACGAAGGATTCGCTTTGCCTGCCTTTAAGCCCCGCGGCCACTTCAGCAGTCCGGCGCTGAAAGATCGCCAGTTCCTCCTGGCGCGATTCAGCAACGAAACGGAATTCGAGCTGTTCTACACCTGCCGCCGCCACCGTATTGCCGCCGCCTTCCTGTACCGCGGCGATGCGTTCCCGCACGCGCTGGAATTCCGCGGCAAGGCTTACCCGCTGAACCCGCGCGCCGTAGGTGGCGGCGTCAAACGTGTCCGCAGCGCCGCCGTTGAAACCCAGTACAGCGGCGGAGTCTTTGCCCTGGGCTGCCGAGGTCAAGAGGTTGGGCAGCGCGGCGCCTTCGCCCGGCTGCGGGCCGAAAACACGGAATTCTGACTGCGCCGGCGTGGTGAGGGGCTGGCTGAGCTGCGGAAAGACATTCGTAGAGACAGCGGTACCCACGATAGTTCCTCCCGGCCCGTTCCAGCGATGCGGAACCGGCCTCCCATGGTTGTTGCCAATCCAGTGTATCGGCGGAAAGGGCCCCGTGCTTTAGCGCGAACATCCTGCAGCCCGCCCGCAGCCCGTTTTCTAAGGATAAGAACGGCGCATTGTTCGTGTGCATCTGAACGGAACCACGTGCCTGCGCCCTCGCGCAGCTTCACGGCCGGCTTCATGGCAAGTGGAGAGGTATCCACAGCTTACGCTATACTCGTGCCATGCGTGCCCTGGCACTACACTGCCCATTTAAGACTCTTCACCGGTATGTCCTGCGCGAGATTGCGATACCGTCGGTGCTGGCGTTTGCGCTCATCAGCTTTCTGGCGGTCGGCAACGAGTTGCGGGAGCGTGTCGAGCAGTTGCCCATCGAACACATCTCGCCGCTCGACATTGTCCGGCTGACGGCCTTTTTTTTGCCGAGCGTGGTGCCCTTCATCATTCCCATTACCTACATGATGGGGCTTTTGCTCGCTTTCGGGCATTTGAATCAGCAAAACGAAATTATCGCAATGAAAGCCGCCGGCATCCCGCTTAAACGGGTGGTGATCCCCGTGCTGCTTGGCGGCGCACTCCTCAGCGTAGCGGCGTTTGTGATCCAAGACCGGGTGCAGCCCTTTACCTTCCGGAGCGCCATGCTGATGATCACGCGCGAGCTGCCCAGCCGCCTCACCCTCGACGTGTTGCCGGCGGGCGTGATGCACGAGATCCAGAGCGAACAGGGCGTCTGGCGCATCTACATCGAGAGAAAAGACGCCGAGACCGGCACACTGTACAATATCGAGCTCCTCATGCCGCGAAAAGAGGACGAAGCGTGGACGTTTTTCGCGCGAGAGGCCCAAATCATTACCAGTGACGCTCAGACCGAGATTATTCTGCGCGACGGCTATTCCATCTACCCCCAGGACGATGGAGAACAGCTGCTGGTCAGCACTTTTCCCGAATTCCGCGTGCCCTGGCCGCATAGCCTGCCCGGGAAGATCCCGCAGGAGCGCCGCACCCTGAACCTGGCCGGGTGCCTGGCCGCCGAGCGCGAACTCAACAGGTTGTATGAGGCGCGGCGCACGGACAAACTCAAAGGCGACCTCCGCGAGATGCGCCACGAGATCAGCGAACGGATCTCGCTGCCGATGCTCAGCCTGGCGGTCAGTTTTCTCGCTGCGCCGCTCGCGGTCCGGTCACGGCACGGCGGCCGTTCGTACAGTTTTGCCATCGGTTTTCTGATCCTGTTGATCTATATCCCGCTGACCATGCTGCTCGAACCGCAGTCCCTGCGCAGCTTAAGCACCGTGATTTTGCGCGGGATGGTGCCCAACCTGGTCCTGCTGGCCGCCGGATGCGTGGCCTTGTGGCGCGTGGATCGGATATGAGACTAACCACCATCGACATCTACCTGGGGCGGAGGCTGATCGCCGTACTGGTCCGCACCCTGATAGCCCTGGTTGCGGTCTTTATCCTTATCGATCTGCTCACGCACCGGCGCAGCCAGATCCTCCGGATGGATGTACCGTGGGGAGTCGTGGTGCGGTATTACCTCGCTTACATCCCCTGGGTGACGTTTCAGGTCGCGCCGTTGTCGATACTCGTGGCGTCACTGATGGTCATGGGCGATGCGGCTCAGACCAACGAGCTGACGGCCGCGCTCGCGGGCGGCATCAGCCTGCGCCGTTTCAGCCGCGTGCTGTTGCTGATCGGACTGCTTTTCTCTCTGGTGCTGTTTGCCGCGGAAGAAACCATTGGCCCCTATGCCGCGCAGCACGCCGAACGCATCGAACGCACGAATTTTCAGCGCAATCCCGACAGCAGACGCAGCGGATTGACGTGGACGCGGCTTTCCGACGGCTGGACCTGCCACGTGCTCAAATTCAACCGTGTCGCCTTGACGGGCGAAGGAGTCCTGCTCCATGCCGTGCACAACCAGGCCATGGAACATATCAGGGCCCGCCGCATCTACTGGGACGAAACCCGCGGCCAGTGGATCCTCGAAGACGGACATTGGCTGGTATTTTCGCCCGGAGGCGGCTCGGTCGATTCACAAGAGCGCATCACCCAGAAACCTGCCCCGTTCAATGAACGCCCCGAACTCCTCTTCGCCATGGACAGGCCGCCCGAAACCCAGACTGTTCTCGGCCTCGCCGCGGTCGTGCGCCACGCCGAACGCATCGGCGTGCCCGCCCAGCGGCTGCTGGTCGATTTCCATACCAAATTTGCTCAACCCGCGGTGGCCTTCATCATGGTCTGGCTGGCGATCCCCTTCGCAATCCGCGTGCGCCGCGGAGGCGTCGCGATCGGGTTCGGCGCCAGCGTCGCGATCGCCCTGGTCTACCTGACCCTGTTCGGGATCGCCGTGACCCTGGGCGACGCCGGCCGGCTCGCCCCCAGCCTCGCGGCCTGGCTCACGAATCTCGTCTTTCTCGCGGGCGGGATCACGCTGTTTTTGAAAACGCCCACCTGAGCGCGATTACGGATCAATCCGGCGCAATCCCCCGCATCACGAAAACTGTGCAGGCAGTTTTGAGATCCGGTCTGGCCGGGGATGGCTGTCGCGGTATTGCTCGGCGGTGTTGTCCCAGAACAGCGTCTTCTCCTGCTGATACGAATCGCAGGCGAGCTTGGTGGCCACCTGCGCCCGATACGCCAGTTCCGGCGGGCACGCGCACTCGGTCCGGTTGCGGATCGCATTGAGCCAGTTGTCCATGTGATCCTCGCGAGGTTCGGCGGGGATCTCGAGGACACCGTCGGTCCCGTAGGTTTCCTTGAACCAGCCCTTGAACTCGTCCTCGGGTGTGACCAGAATCCCGGCGCCGCCCGGCCGCAACGTGGCGAAATGGCCGCGGATCATGATCGGATTCGCCTGCTTGTTCGCCATCGACGAGGTCATCAGAATGCTGAAATCCTCCGGATAGTCCATCACCACCAGGAAGGTGTCGGGGACTTCGCGATCGTCGTGCTGCACGAAGATACCGCCGCCCGCGGAGACTTTTTCGGGCGCCTGGCAATCGAGCGCGATGGTCATCGGCGCGATGAAATGGTAGAGAAGGTCGGTCGCGATACCGCCCGAATACTCCCAGAACTTGCGGAACTGGAAGAACCGGGGTTTGGAGAAGGGGCGCTGAGCCGCGGGCCCAAGCCACTGCGGCCAGTCGATGTATCCGTCGCCGCCGTTGGGATCATCCGTGGCATCGTCGTCGATGGCGTAGTTCCACTCGCCGCCCTGGGGGTGTTCAGGAGTCCCCGAGTTGCGGCTGTAATCGAGCTGGGCATAGATGATCTTGCCGAGGCCGCCGCCCTGGATGAATTTGCGGGCCTGCCAGTACCAGTCGTCCGAACAGCGCTGCGCACCGCACTGAAACACCCGGCCCGTACGGTAGGCCGTGTCGCGCACATCCAGCGATTCTTCGACGGTCAGAGTCACCGGCTTCTGGCAATAGACGTCTTTCCCGGCCTCCATGGCGTGAATGGCGTTCAAGGCATGCCAATGATCGGGCGTGGCGATGATCACCGCATCGATGTCGTCCCGTTCGAGCAGCTTCATGTAATCGTAGTAGGTGTCGATATCGCGCCCCGTCGCGGCCTTGACCCGCTCTTTCCGATCTTTCTGCCGGCGTGTATACACATCGCAAATGGCCCGTACCGCCACCTTCTGGCCGGATTTTTCGCGGTCGAGCAAGTCGGACAAATGGCCGCCGCCCATGCCGCCCACGCCGATAATCCCGATACCCAGCACCTGATCCGGAGCGGGCACCTTTCCGGTGCTTGGCGCATGCGGATCCACGGGGGCGACCTTCTCCCGTGCCGCGACTTGAAATGCCTGCGCGCCCAGTCCCGCCACCGCCGCGCCCTGGCCGGCACGGCGAAGAAAATCGCGTCGGTTGATGTCATGGAGCGATGGTGTACTCATTACAGACCTCCTGTCACGGCAGCGGAAAGGTTCCCCTGCCCCGAAACACGAAAAAACAGCTCGATCGCGATGCTACACTTCCTTTTCATTGGATTCCACCCGGCGGATCACGCCTACAGGCCCAACCTGAAGTAGAGATCTCTGCATCTTCTATTCTTCCCTTGCTTGTTCATTATCATCGTTCAGGGAAATTGCAGGCACGCCCAGATCTGCAAAATCCGCCAACCATAAGGAGGCATTATCGACGTAAAGCTCGAAATCCGACCATTTGGTCTCGGGCAAGCATTTCAGCCGCAATGCGTCAACGCGCGTCGGGTGCCACGGCGGAAGTACTTCCTTTACGCACGCTATTTCATGAGTCGGCACATCGAGCAATGCGGCCCCAGGGCGTGAGATCACGAATGCGACACGCAAACGCTTGTCGGAGAGGGTGACCCGCAGAATGTACAGGTAGGTACGTTTTTGCTGGATAAAGCGCCCCGAGAGAAAGCACCGGCGCCGCACTATTCGCTCCTCCGAAGTCCGAACTCGTGTTCGTGCGGATGAATTGGGAACCAGGCCCAAGCCCAAGACATCTTTATGGAAAACAAAGGCAAGTAGTGTCACCAGGAAGAAAGCGGACATAAGCCCAGCCATTATTGCTTTGTCTGTCTTAGCGGGAAACAAATCCGTCACGCCAAGCCTCTCAGCAAACACAAGAATGGCGAACGTAATTATCAGCATGCGGAAGATAGTGCTTCTCACGAGTGATCCTCTTCCGAATTCCGTCCCTGATTTTTGTCTACCCAGGTGTGCAACAGACAACTTCCACGAATGTATGCCGTTTTGTCTTGTGAGGTGTTGTTATTCCTTCCAATAGTCAATCCACGCTATCACGACGACTTCCACGCCGCGCCAATGCGACGAAGAGCAACGCTAAACCCACAAGGATGAAGGCGAGAAAGAGACCGATGGGCCAAATGGATCGAAATCTACTGATCGCCTTTGCCGGCGCTTTCTTCTGTTTCGCTACAGCGGGCGTCTCGTTCCCGATAGGGTGCACCGCATTGGTGTTCTGCCCGGAAGTAAGAGTCTCCTCAATTTCTTCAGGAGAAGGCAAAATGCTGGTCGAATCGAGAGGCGTAACAACAATTGACGGCTGAACCCGAGCGTCTACGAAAACATACCCATCAGGAACAGGCACTTTTTCCGACGGATCAGACACAATCGAAGTGTAGCTTTCGGGAGGGTTGGCCTCAAATGAGAGTATCTCAATGACTTCTCGCTTTTTAAGATTACCGCCCTCAAAAGTAGCCTTCATGTGCCGCATGGGAACGTAACTATCCACAGATTCGACAAACGTGAACCCCCGATTCTCCACAACAATTGCGCCACGTTCAGTCTCACCATGAAAATCTACAACCACCCACGGGTTCTCCTTGAGCACGCGCATGGAAACTTCGTAAGGCACATTCACCCCTTCAAGCAATGCATGCTGCGCGTTTGGGCGCATAGAGATATGCATCGTCTCCAAGCCTTCCT
>DAOSJS010000033.1:0-21420 GCA_035367355.1 Candidatus Hydrogenedentota bacterium | reverse complement strand
TTCTTCGACGTACGAGCGCAGGTCACGGATCGTTCGCATACAGATTTTCGCGAACTCGGGAAATCGTTCCGGGCCAATGATGATCAACGCGATCCCGGCCACGAGGATCATCTCTCCCATACCCATTCCAAGCATGCTGTCGGCTTCTCAAGTTATGCGCGCGGGTCTATGCGCTGGCGCGCGCGGCTTTTTTCTTCTTCTTGCTGCGAACCACCAGATACGATAACACAATGCTTGTCTCATACAGAATCAGCAGAGGCAGCAGCATGACTATCATCGAAAACACATCGGGCGGAGTCAACACGGCAGACGCCACCGCCAGAATCACCACGGCAATCTTGCGATACTTCTTCAACGCCTGGGGAGAAAGCAGATCCAGATAGACCAGAACCAGAACCACCATGGGAAACTGGAACGCGATGGCGAAGCCCGTCAACAGCTTCACGATGATGGGGATGGTCTCATCGCGGCGCAAATTCAGCTCAATTTCCGGCGAGATGAAGGTGTTGAGGAGGTAGGGGATGACCACCGGCAGTATGCCGAAATAGGCCACACATACACCCACAATCGCCAGAACGCCGCTGCCCGTAAGCAGAATGCGTACGGCTTTCTTTTCGTTTGGTTTGAGTCCCGGAAAAATGAACGCACAAATCTGATAGATGATATAGGGTGAAACCAGCAAGACCCCGGCATAGGCCGCGATCTTCAGCCGGAGAAGCACCGGAGCGAGGAAATTTGTCCATTGCTGCCGGACTCGAGGGGTCGCCGGCTGGCTGCCTCGTGTGGCGGCGCCGTCTGCGGGCGGCGTCGCGCTTTCACCATCCGCGGGCGTGGACGGTGCCAATGCCTCTCCCTGACCCGCCGGGTGTTCTTTCTCGGCCATGAAGCCGATGATCGGCCACATCAGGGCATCTTCCAGATAGGCGCCCACCGCGTACGCAACAAACATCCCAAGGATAGCCGCGATTCCCGCTCTGATGATGCGTATGCGAAGCTCTGCCAGATGCTCCGTGAAGGTCATGCGCGCTTCGTAGTCGCTGTTATTGGTCTGTTCTGACATCTGAATGGAAACCCAATGTGGCCGCGGTTTACGTGGCCGTCACCGGCCTCAGAAGATCTGCAGGCGGGAAGCAATCGTGCAAAGGACGCAACCCAGGAATCGGTAGTATATACTCCGCGAGCCCCTGCGTCCAAATCAGCCCGGGAGGGAAGGATCCCGCCGCAGGACGGCAGCTAAAACAGGCGGCCCTGCTCGCCGCTGCCCGGGAAGGCAACGTTGCTGTTGTCTTCGGGGGCTTCTTCGGCAGGGGGCCAGGCGGGTGTGGTCTCCGGGGCAGGCTCGGCCTTGCCAACCGTTGCCTGCACGCGCTCTTTCAGGGCTTTACCCGGCTTGAACGACGCCACCCGCTTATGGGTGATGGGCACTTCCTGGCCCGTCCGGGGATTCCGGCCCATGCGTGCATCGCGCTGTTTCACTTCAAAAACGCCAAAATTTCGAATTTCGAGGCGGTGGCCTTCGGCCAGGCATTCCGTAATGGTATCCAGGGTCATCTGGACGACATCCGCGACTTCGTTCTGGGTGTAGCCGAGCTGTTCCGCAATCTCGATCACCAACTCGCGTTTGGTCACGTTGTTCTCCTTTCCTTGCCGCACGGCAACCGCTGTACGGGCGCCGCCTCCCCGGTCGGCGGGCTGCGTGTGCACTGCATGGCCAGCCGCAGGATCCGCCCGGTTCAGGCCGCCCCGCGCCGTCCGTACGCCTCTTCTTTTCCCGGGGCCAGCGGCTTTCCGGCCCATCGCAACCCAGCCGCCGGGGCGCCAACGCCAGCGTCACCTATCCTCTGCGTCCAGGGCGCCTGGTCTGATGTTCATTCGGTGGGGACGCGGTCATCCGCAACAGTGCGCTACTTGCCGCCGAAAAGATCCTTGAACGCATCCATGTACATGTCCCGGATCTGCGGCACACCGACCATGATCCCGACAATAATCAGGAGCACCACGATGATGATCACGGTCTTCTTGGTCTTGTCCGATATGCCGCCGCCGCCCGTAGTCGGCGAATCCAAGCCGCCCACAAAGACCTTTTCACCACCGAGCACACGGCTGCGCTTATCTTCAAGCCCGCCCAGCGTCTCGTTAATGGAGATAAAGGCGCGGTGCCATTCGCCTTGCAGCTTTTTGACGGCGATCTCCGATTGACTGAAGATGTTCTCGAGGCTGGTCGCTCCCGCGACGATATTCATGGTGTTACCGTCAATACGGTAATCCTGACCAAGGCTTTCGCGAAGAATCTGATGTTCCCGGGCGAGCTTGCTCTTGATCTTGAGGAATTGATTCTCCAATTCCGGTCGGTTGGAATTCTCTGCTGGAAACGCGGAGAGGATTTGGTTGAAGAGCAACCAGTCGTTCAGGAATTCCCGGCTCAGCTGCAGATTGCGGTCAAGGTGCGCCAGTGCCCGTTGCTGCTTTTTCCCCAGATTCTTCGGAGGCTGCGTCATTTCGAGTCGCCTTTCTATCCGGAAGTGAAACTGCCCATTTCAACGGTACTTTAGCACACGATCTGCCCAATGTCAAAGGTATAAGTCATGCAATTTTCATGGCTTAGCGCAGATTTGCCCCTCTGTTTTTTCTCCTCTGCGGCAAAGAAAATGGTTTGACACCTGCGGGCCCGGCCGTGCCGCAAGACGGCTGGTCTTCTCTTGTGGAGCGAATCCCGGCCACCTCAGTGGCATTGTTCTGGAACGCCCGGGCGCGGTTTCCCGCCCCGCCCAGATGCCGGACGAGGCTGCGGCGGGAGCAGGTAAAATGACCGGTGCACGGCGATTAAGATTCAAGCCCCCTCTCCGCGAATTCTACCGCTCTGAAGAGGGCCTTCGCCTTATTTACGGTTTCCTCGTACTCGCGTTCGGGGACACTGTCGCTGACAATTCCCGCGCCTGCCTGCACGTAGGCTGTTCCATCTTTGACAATCATCGTGCGGATGATGATGCAGGTGTCCATATCGCCGGAGAAACTGATATAGCCGCACCCGCCCGCGTACGGCCCCCGCCGCACAGGCTCAAGTTCATCGATGATTTCCATGGCGCGGATCTTCGGTGCGCCGCTTACCGTTCCCGTCGGGAAAGTGGCTCGCAGCGCGCTGAACGCATCTTCGCCTTCTTTCAAAGCGCCCTCGATTTCGGTGACGATGTGCATCACGTGAGAATACCGCTCGATATACATCAGGCGGTTTTCCGTAGGCGCGACCGTGCCCGGTACGCTGACGCGGCCTACGTCGTCCCGACCCAGGTCGACCAGCATCACGTGTTCCGCGATCTCCTTCTCGTCGGCCAGCAGCTCCTTTTCCAGCAGTGCGTCTTCTTCGGGCGTGACGCCCCGGGGACGCGTGCCGGCGATGGGCCGCACTTTGCACCGGTTTCCCCGAACCTGGGTCATCACCTCCGGGCTCGAACCCACCAGCGTCAATTCGGGGAATTGCACGAGGGTCATATACGGCGATGGGTTGATGCATCGCAACGCACGGTAGACATTGACCGGGCTTGCATGGAGTTCCCGCTCGAACCGTTGCGACAACACGATTTGGAGCGCGTCTCCGGCCTTGATGTACTCTTTCGCCCGGCGCACGGCGTCGCAGAATCCTTCGCGCGTGAAGCTTGACCGTGGCTCCTCGCTGACCGTACCCGCGTGGATCCGCTCAGTGGTCAGGATCAGAGGTTTCCGCAGCGTCTGTTCGATCTCGTCAATTTTGCGTATCGCCTCGTTGTAGGCGGCCAGGGGATCGCCCTGAATGTGCGCGTTCGATACGATTTTCAGGCGATTATTCACGTGGTCGAAAATCAGGATGGTGTCCGTGATGACAAAATACAGATCGGGCGCATCCAGGGGGTCCGGGTTGGCGTCGGGGAGTTTCGCGAAGTGCCGCACTTCATCATACGAGATGTACCCCACGGCGCCTCCGTGGAACTCGGGTAAACCCGCCACATGGATAGGCCGGTATTCTTTCATGTGTTTGCGCAGTTCGCTCAGCGGATCTTTGGATTCAAACGACGTGGCCCGGCCGTCGCGTATTATCGTGACCGTCGTGCCCTTCGACCGGAACACCGTGGAAGGGTTCGCCCCCAGGAAGGAGTAGCGCCCGAGCCGATCCGCATGCTCCACGCTTTCCAGGAGAAACGAATAACTCTGGTTTTTAGCGAGCTTGATGTAGGCGGTGACCGGCGTCTCTACGTCGGCCAGAATCTCTTTGTATACCGGCACAATGGCGCCCTGGCGGGCAATCTGCCGGAAGTCGTCCAGTGACGGATGGTGCATGACGGTTTCCTCGCTCAGTTCTCGGCGATGCCGTCGCCGGCCAGGTATACGTCGCCGCCGGCATCCACCTTGCGGTAAAAACAACTCGTTTCATTCGTGTGGCAGGTGGGGCCTGAAGGTTCGCACTGCACCAGCAGTGCGTCCGCGTCGCAGTCGGTACGCAGTTCCTTCACCCGAAGGAAGTTGCCCGAGGTTTCCCCCTTGAGCCAGAGTTTCTGCCGTGAGCGTGACCAGAAACAGGCCTTACGTTCGCGCAGGGTGTAGTCGAGCGCTTCGCGGTTCATGTAGCCGACCATCAGGACCTGGCCCGTGACGTGGTGTTGGATAACCGCACAGACCAGCCCCTGGCTGTCCAGTTTGATAAGGTCCTGGATGTTGCCGATTTTTTTGCCGGATGCACCTGTAGCCATGCTGTTCTCTCCCTGGATGGAAAAATCACCGGAAACGGATACGCTGAACGGATGAAAACGGAAAGATGCCCGGGGAGGTCAGGAATAGGCGCACCAGCGCCATCGCCAGAGGTGGGGGCTGTGCGATGGCATCGTGCTTTCTCCCGGGGTTTGCGGGAAACCTCTCCCCGCTGTGTTCTGCCGCGGGCGTAGTATTGCACACGGTATGCCCTTTTGCAAGGGTTTTCCTGCGCGTTTCCCCGGATGCCGGGGTGCTACCAGAGCGTGCTCTTGTCATCCCCGGCCTCGAGGTCTTCGTCTTCTTCGCTGGCCGGTTCGGCATCTTCGCCGTCGTCATCGCTCTCGTCGTATTCCGGTTCGAGAAGCGCTGCGCCCGGAAGAGAAAGCTCGGGCGGCTCAGGCGATTCCTCCTCAGGCGTTTCCCGGGCGGCGTCCGCAGGAGTCTCGTTTTCGTGCAGCCAGGATTTCGGTGCGGCTTCCTTTTTCTCCGGGGCATCGGCGGGCGGCGCCACGCTGTCTTCAATAACAATATCGACGATGTTCAGGTCGGCGGTGACGGCGGTCTCTTCGCCCAGGATGCGCTTGGTCTGATCGACGATGAACGCGCTGACCCTCGCTTCGACGTCGCGCGCGCTTACGTTGGCGGGTTTCCGGAGGGTGACGTCGGCCTGGATGTGGACGTTCCGGGCGTTGTCCGATGGTGTAATTCGCGCATTGATGCGTTTTGCCTCGCTGATCTTGCGTGCGGCGCGGTTCAGGGTCTGTTCGACGGAATCCAGCTGGATGCTCACATTGCCATGGGCGCCTTTGAACGCGATCTTGCGGCTGTCCCGGGCCCGCTTCGGCCAGGGGATCAGGCCGATCAGGCCCGCGATGATCAACGCAACGCCCAGGGCCCACCGCAGCGCCGTGTTGTCGGGGAGCCGGGAGGTCAGCAAGGCGTAGGCCGTCGACAGATCGAGGTAGAAGGCAGTGGCGCCGGCCAACAGCAACCCCACACAGAGTAGACGCCACAGAATAGCCTGAATCATACGCATGGTCGTGTTCCTTCCTCTGTTCGCAGCCGGTCTGCCGCCGCCCGGTCGAAGCGTTACATCGGGCCGTTCGTATATTGAGCGATTATATCAGGGCCGATGTCTCCGCGGCGAAACCGGTCTCCCGACACGATCCGCGCGCACAGCCGTGCCGTCGTCTTGATGCCGTCCGCGGCGAATTCCTGCAATGCGGCGCTGAGGCGGTCAATGGCTTCTTCGCGCTGCGCGCCGCGTGCGATGACTTTGGCCAGCAGCGAATCATAGAACCGGGGCACGGTGTACCCCGCGAACAGGTGGCTGTCGACGCGGATGCCGGGGCCGCCCGGCAGATGGCAGCGGGGCACGGCGCCCGGCGATGCCGAAAAACCGTTTTCGGGGTCCTCGGCATAAATGCGGGCCTCGATGGCATAGCCGGACGGCCGGACGCGCAGGTTGCTGATAGGCAACCCGGAAGCGATGCGGATTTGCTCTTTTACCAGGTCGACGCCAGTGACTTCCTCGGTGATCGGGTGTTCCACCTGGATCCGGGCATTGAATTCGATGAAATAGAATTGATTGTCCGGCGTGAGCAAGAACTCCGCCGTGCCGGCATTGGTGTAGGCGATGGCCTTCGCGGCCCGGATCGCCGCCTTTGCCATGCGGGCGCGCAGGGAGCTGGACAGCCCGGGAGCAGGGGTTTCCTCGATGAGTTTTTGATGCCGGCGCTGGATCGAGCATTCCCGTTCACCGAGCGAGATGATTTTACCGTTGTTATCGCCCAGGATCTGGAACTCGACATGGCGCGCGCCCTCGATAAATTTTTCGAGATAGAGGCCGCCGTCTCCGAATGCCGTCTCGGCTTCGGCGGAGGCCATGGAAATGGCTTTTTTCAGGGCGACGTCGTTGTGCGCGATGCGCATGCCCTTGCCGCCTCCTCCGGCGGACGCCTTGATCAGCACGGGGAACCCGATCTCCCGCGCGAGCGCCAGTGCTTTGGCCGGGTCCTCGATCAGACCGTCGCTGCCGGGAACCACCGGCACGCCGGCCGCTTTCACCTTGGCGCGGCACGCCGCCTTGTCGCCGCTCAGGGCGATCGTCTCTGGCGTGGGGCCAATAAATCCGATATCGCAGTCCTGGCAAATCCGGGCGAATTTGGGGTTTTCTGCCAGAAATCCATAGCCGGGGTGAATGGCGTGTGCGTCGCAGATCTCTGCCGCGGCAATGATGCTCGGGATGTGCAGATAGCTTTCTGTGGCCGATGCGGGGCCGATACAGATGCTTTCGTCGGCGAGCGACGCATGCAGACAGTCGCGATCGACGGACGAATATACCGCGATGCTGGCGATCCCCAGTTCCCGGCAGGCCCGGATGACGCGTACAGCGATTTCACCGCGATTGGCTATCAGAATGCGTCGAAACATTCGTCTTCTCTTCGGGGATTATGCGTCACGCCTTATTCGAGAGGCTCGACCGCGAACAGCGGTTGCCCGAACTCGACTGGCTCGCCGTTTTCTACGAGTACTCTCACGATCCGGGCCGGGAATTGCGCGGTCACTTCATTCATGAGCTTCATCGCTTCCACAATGCAGACGGTCTGCTGTTCCTGAACGACGTCGCCCGGTTTCACAAACGGCGCTTTATCCGGCGCGGGCGCCGCGTAAAACACCCCGACCATCGGGGAATCAATGGTCACGAAATCTTCTTCCGGGGGGGCGGGTTCATGCGCGGCAGCGGCAGCCGCGCCCGCCGGTACGGGGATTTCGAGGCGCGGAGCCGCGGGCGCCGCATAGACGGGGACGACGCCGGGTTGTTCCGGCGCACTCTTTTTCAGACGGATCCGTGTTCCGCCTTCCTCGATCTCGATTTCACTCAACCCAGAAGCTTCAAAAATGTTCAACAGCTCTTGCAGCTTTTCGACATCCATCTTTGCGCCTCCCCGACAGGGGCGTGTGCCGCACGCCGGTTCGCTCTGGACTTATGTGCTGACCCGTTCGATGTAGGCTCCGGTGCGTGTGTCGACTTTCACCGAATCCCCTTCACTGACAAACAACGGCACCTGGATGGTCACGCCCGTCTCCAGCGTGGCCGGTTTGGTCCCGCCAGACGCGCGATCGCCCTGGACGCCGGGGTCGCATTGGGTGATTTTCAACGTAACCGTGATGGGCAGGCGGAGCGCAATCACCTTGCCGTCAAACAGCAACAGGCTGACCTCTTCGTTCTCTTTCAGCCAGTCGCTTTTGTCGCCCACGATGTCTGGGCCCACGGGGATTTGTTCAAACGACTCATGATGCATGAAGTAAAACAAGTCGCCGTCGCTGTACAGGTACTGGTGCGGAGTCTCAACGAGGCGCGCCTCTTCGAATTTCTCTCCTGACCGGTACGTTCGTTCCAGAACCCGCCCCGTGACCACGTTTCTCAGCTTGGTGCGCACAAACGCGCCGCCCTTGCCTGGTTTCACATGGAGGAATTCCACCAGCTCCATGAGCTCGCCATTTTCGATAATGACAATGCCGTTTCTGAAGTCCGCCGTCGATATCATGCTTCGATCACCCTCAACTCCTTGGGGGCGGTGGAGAGCACCTCGCAGCCGTCTTCGGTCACCACTGCAAGATCCTCGATTCGGATGCCGCCCTTGCCAGGTAAGTAAACTCCGGGTTCGATGGTAATGACCATGCCCGGTTCCAGTATAGTGTCGGATTCGCGATTCAGGCGGGGCGCTTCGTGGATCTCCACGCCTACGCCATGACCCAGGCCGTGGCCAAAATGCTCCCCGTGTCCCGCATCTTCAATCAGGCTGCGAGCGATTGCGTCCAGTTCGCGGGCCGGCATTCCCGGGCCCGCGGCCTCGAGCGCAATGCGCTGAGCAGTCAATACCAGCTCGTACGTCCCCTCAAACCACAGTGGCGGAATCGTACCGAAAGCATAGGTCCGAGTCAAGTCGGAGCAGTATCCATCGAGGCGGCAACCGAAATCCAGGAGCACGACATCTCCCGGCTGGAGTGGCGTGCCGCCCGGCGCCCCATGGGGCAGGGAACTTCGCGGGCCGAACAGGGCAATCGGGGAAAACGAGGCTCCCGACGCGCCGCGCCGTTTGAATTCATACTCGAAACGGGCGGCCAGTTCCCGTTCCGGCAGCCCTGCCGTCAGTTCGTCTAGAAGATCCGTCAGCACCCCCTCCGCCAAGGCCGAGGCCCGGCGAATGGCGGCAATCTCGTCTGCCGACTTGACCCGGCGCAACGACGACACGATACCGGGGTCCGCGTGCAGCGTTCCCCCGAAGGCGGTCTCGATTTCGTGGAGATCGGCGACACTCAGCACGCCCGGGTCATACACCGCTGTCCTGGCGTTCAGGCGGGCCAGCCGTTCGCCCGTGCGCGTGGGCAGGCTTCCCGTTACCTCGTCTATCTCGAAGCCCGCGACCTGGCCGGCCGCCTGCTCCGTATACCGAAAATCACAGAGAAATAGAGCTTCCGCCGGTGTGATCACGAGGGCCGACGTCGAACCCGTGAATCCCGACAGGTACTGGTTGGCGGGGGCGGACAGGCTGAAAAAGGCGTCACCACCCGCCGCCTCGAGCTGCGCGCGCAGTTTTTCGATGCGTTCGGTCATCGCGCGGCCACGCTTTTGGCCGCCAGCAGGCCCAGGCGGTAACTCTCGACGCCAAATCCGGCGATCTGGCCCGCGGCGACCGGTGCAATCAGCGATCGTTGCCGGAACTCTTCCCGCGCGTGGATATTCGACAAGTGGACCTCGATCGTGGGGATGTTCACGGCGCTGACCGCGTCGCGAAGCGCCACGCTGGTGTGCGTATAGGCGGCTGGATTCATGACGATCGCGTCCGCCCAGCCTTTCGCTCCCTGGATGGCATCGACCAGGGCGCCTTCTGAATTGGACTGGACGGTGCGCAACTCGATCCCGTGCCGCTGAGCTTCCTCCGCGAGCATCGCATTGATGTCCTCGAGGGTGGCCTGGCCATAGACCTCGCGCTCCCGCGTCCCGAGCAGATTCAGATTCGGCCCGTGTACGACCAGAATGTTCATCTTGCCTCCTCTTATTCGAGCCCAGCCCGCCGGCGGTTCGCATGGTACTCGGCGACGCGTATCTCTTGGGCCCGTGCGGCTGCTTCGTCCGCCTGTTTCTGCAGGGCGTCGCTTTGGTCCGTCTCGCCCGCTTGTCGAAGATTTGCGCCCGTGTCGCGCAACGCCTGGGCGTAATTCTCCCAGACCACCGGGCTTGAGGGAAAGAGTACCGTGCTTTGCGCATATTGCTCAAGGCTGTTGATGAGGTCGTCGCGCCGTTTCCCGGGTTCCTGTTGATAGCGGGCCCGGGTGGCCAGGGCCGCCCCATATTGTTCGTGGAGCCAGGCTTCCTCGGGGCTGCGGGCGAGTGCCTCCACCGCCCAGGCAACGGATCGATCGCTCCATTCCAGGCGCTGGCCGTCTGTCTCGGCGGCCTCCGCCAGAAAATCACACCAGGCCGATAATTGAACCGCACGCAGAGGATCGTGCGGGAACAGCGCGTCTGCCCCTTCCAGCATGGTGAAGGCATCTTTCGCAGCGTGGATTCCCACTTCGCGAGCGGCGATGGGGTCTGTAACGTTCAGGTAGGCGTTTATCCAGAGCGCTTCGTGGGCGCCCAGCTTCCGGGGAGTCTTACCCGGTTCGGACACCCAGAATGAGCCGCACCGTCTCAACGCATCCAGGTCGGGAACGAGTATAAGGGCGTCCCGCAGCGGGATGTTGGCTGCGCGGGGGTCTTGCGCTATCTGTTCGGGTGCCTGGAACACAAAAAACTGGGCAGCCAGCAGCCGGGAACGGAAGTCCGGCTCGCTGCCCGCCAGGGCATCTGCCCGGTGAACTCGTACACTCGCGCCGACAGCCACCGCTACGCAGGCCAGGAACACGGCCGCGACTGGCCGCGCATAACGGGACGTTGCCGCTTCTCCGGCCGCCGGTGTTTTGGCCGCGGCGCAAAAGACGCCCGTAAACAGGCAGGCCATGCCTGCCAGCCCCGGGTTCACGAAATCGAAGTCTACAGCGGCGTGCAGCAGAAACGCGAGGATACTGGCAAACAGCCCGGCAAATAACCACAGCTGTGGTGAGGTTCGCATGCGGAGGAGCTGGCGCAGCGCCCACCACGTAAACGCGCCCCAGAACGCGCAGAAGGCTATCGCGCCAAAGATGCCCGTCTCCGCGAAAATCTGAAGATAATCGTTGTGCGCATGATCGGTCTCCCCCGCGCCCACATACTTGAATCGCGGATACATGACCCCGAAGTTGCCGGGGCCGGCGCCGGTCCAGAAATCGTTGGCAATGATGGACGCGCCCGTCTTCCAATAGGTGAGGCGAAGCAGCATGGTCGCGGGATTGGCCAGTTCGTCGATGCTCATGTTGACGCCTTCGCGCAGAACTTCCGAAGAGGGTTCCGCCGCCGCGCGGGCATCAAGCGTTGCGGCAAGTCCGGCGAATGTCAGCGTCACCAACAAGGCGCTTGCCCACCGGGAGGGCAGCAGGCCGGGTTTTCGCAGCAGGACGAACAGCAGGGCTGCGGTGAATGATGTGGCCGCTCCGAATGCCAGGAGGCCCCCTCGCGAAAAGCTGTAAATCAAGGCGATTCCCGAGGCGACCGCAAATGCCGGCAGCACACAGGAGGCGACGGTCCACCAGCAGGCGAAAAGGCCGCGCCGTTTTGTAATCAGGTACAGGCCCGCGCCGGCTGCGAGAGGGAATACGCCGACCGACAATGCCCACAGTATCCAGTGCGCGCGCATGGAATCATCCCGGTATGCGACCGCGTGGAAGAACGAGAGGGCGATATACATGACGAGGCCGGAGATCGCCCACGCAGCCAGCCCGGCCCCGGCGGCCTGGGCGGCGTATGCGTCCGGCCGCGCCGGCCGGGTGTCTTCCCGGCGTACCAGGGTTCGCAGGGCTTGAATGCTGTAGGCAAAGGCCCCCAGCGCAAACGGCACACATAACAGCATGTACCCGGCCAGGGCATTTGGAAAGAGAAAGGTTCCGAACGCGCGGTTGGTGTTCAGGCGGCGCGCGATTTCCGGGTTGATCTCGCCGGCACTGAAATAACGCTGCACCAGGCCCGGGTCCGTTTGTACCCGTTCCCGTACCAGCGGGAGATAATACTTCAGATGCACCACGCTGAACACGGCTTCCGCGAAAGCGCCGGCAACGAATCCTGACAGCACAATCGCGATACTGCGGGGGCGCCGGAGAGTCTGCGAGGCCACGACAAACAGAAAGAAATGGCCGCCCCATATAAGCAGCGTACGGTAACTGTTGTTATATTGAACCGTGCCCAATGTGGCCAGAACGGACATGGCCAGGAACGACGCAAACAACGCGGTCAGCAGCGGAAAACGCAGTGCTTCCCGGCGCACCAGCATGCGCGCGCTCACGAGGGCGAACAATCCCGCTTGGATCCACAGATAATAGTTGTTGATCGACGGAAAGGTCATTCCGTCCTGCCAGGGCCGAAGCAAAGCTATTCCACCCAGCACCAGCGCGGTCAGCAGTTCGGCCAGCTCGTCCGGAGGGTCATGCCGGGACGGCGTGACGGCCGGGCCGCTGAGCGCGGAAGGGCTTTCAGAAGTGTGGGCCGCGCGTTTGTTTTGCTGTCTTCGTTGTCGCACGTGATGGTATCCGCCATCCCTTGTCGCCCGCACGCATGACGAGCACGATGAGAAGAAATATGCCAAAAGTCTGCGCCAGAATGATCACGGTGCCGAGCGTGTTCACCTGGCGGAGCAATCCAGCGCCCAGGCCGGTCACCGCGGCAACCAGGTAGATGAACTCAACCGCCTGCTGCTGCGTCATGCCGATATTGACCAGCCGGTGCGAAAAATGCCGCCGGTCGCCCTGAAAAATCGGCACCTTCGCGCGCCAGCGGATGTAGGTCACGCTGACCGTGTCGAAGATGGGCACGCTTAACGCCAGCACCGGGGCGGCCACCGCGATCCGCGAGGGGGTGCTTTCATTGTAGAACGTGATCAGGATCGACAAGGTGGCCAGCAGGTAGCCGCAGAACATTGCTCCTGTGTCGCCCATGTAGATCCGGGCCGGGTGAAGGTTGAGGACCAGAAATCCGAGCACGGCTCCGGCAAACACCATCAACAGAACACAAATGAAGGCTTCGCGGGTTCGAAGCGCACAAATGAAAAACGAAAATGCCGCGATCGCCGCCACTCCCGCGCACAAACCGTCCATGTTGTCCAGCAGGTTCATCGAATTGGTCATGAATACTACCCACAGGACCGTCAATACGCTCGATACGGCAATGGACGCTATTGGGCGGTGTCCCAGCCAGGTCTCCGCGAAAAGATTGAGCCGCATGTCGCTGATGACCAGCACCAGGGCTGCTACACATTGCCCTACCAGCTTCAGCCAGGGCCGCAGGGTATGCAAATCGTCGACCAGCCCCAGGATGGCGACCAGTAGCCCGCCCGCAAAGATCCCGAGCAGCTTGGTTTCGTGGTCTTTTCCCAGGAACTGGAACACGTGGACTTCCAGCCATTCGATGCCGAACTGGCGGACTGGTTCCACCAACAGCAGGCTGCCCACGACCATCACGTAGCAGGTTGCGACTATGGACACCCCGCCCAGAAGCGGCACAGGCTGTTTCTGCAACTTCCGGGCGCTCGGATGATCGAGTATCTGCCAGCGCAGTGCGTAATGGCGCACGACGAAAGTCAGGCCCAGGGAGATGCCGAACGAGAGGCCCAGCGTAACGGCATACACTAGATACCAGTTTGTCCATGTCCGCATGGTTGTCTGCCGATCCTATTTTCGGGACTGCGCATGCGCCGCGACATACAACTCGAATTCACGGCGGGCCACCGTTTCACTCCGGAATTCCGCCAGGATCCGGGCCCGGGCGAACTCACCCAGCCGCTGGCGCTCTTCGGGCTGCGCGAGTAACTCGTTTATTGCATCCGCCAGCGCTTCCTCGTTGCGCGGCGGCACGTTGCGTCCCGTTTGGCCATCCAGGTTGGCAAACTCGACGCCGGTGCCCAGGCGGGTCGCCACGACGGGTTTCCCGCAGACATGGGCCTCCAGTATGGCGATGCCGAAGGCCTCGCTCCGGGCAACCGACGGAAAGGCGAACACCGCACAGGCGTGGAGATGCTCCACCAGGTCTGTTTGCGGCAAATCTCCCGGGAAATGGATCGCCGCTCCGAGCTGCGCGGCGAGCCGCCGGCACCGCTCTTTTTCGGGCCCGTCGCCTGCAATGACGACCGGGCCGCGGATCCGGGGTGCCGCGCGCACCAGAAATTCAAGACCCTTATAATACCGGTGCCTGCCCGCGAACAATACAAACTCTCCCCCGTACTTCTCACGAAGCCGGTCCAGTCTGGAGGAGTCGGGTCGCTGGAATTCTTCCGGGATAACACCGAGAGGCACCACGGTGCATCGATCGGCAAGTTCTCGCAGCGTGGTCGAAGACGCAGCATACTGCCCGGAGGTCGGCAGAATCATAGCAGCTTTCCGCAGAAAGTGCATTTGAACCGGGCCGTATACCCGCATGGCGGCCGCCTGGCGCACCACGTCGCTGTGGTAACGGACAATGAGCGTACCGGGCGGCCGGGCCAGCAGATACGACAGCTCGGCGGTCGGGTTCGGCACGTGCACTACGATGACGTCGGCACGCATGCGGCGCAGATACCATGGGAAGAGCGGGGAGAACGGCGCGCTCTGAAAGCGGCCCCATTCTCCCACCTCAGTCACGCGGGTGCCGTCCCGTTCCACGGTACGGCTAATCGCCGACCGGCTGCAGGTGAGCGCTTCGACGTCTGCCCATTGCCGCTGGTATCTGCAGCTCAGCGCGATGTGGCGTTCCATACCCCCGCGGACGGGCGGATCGAAATCTTTGTAGACGTGCAGAATCTTCATGGCAACCCGATTCGCTTGCCCGCGAGGCGGTAGGTTTCGACTGTCTGCTCGGCGGTTCGCTGCCATGTGAATTCCCGGGCGCGGCGCAGGCCCTTTTCGCGGAGCGTCTGGCGCAGGGCATCATCCGTGGCCAGTGCGCGCATCTTGTCCGTAATGTCGTCTGTTTGTTCTGGGTCGGCCATCAAAGCAGCATCTCCAACGACTTCGGGCAGGCTTGCCGCATTCGACGTGAGCACCGGCGTGCCGCATGCCATCGCTTCCAGCGGCGGCAGCCCGAATCCCTCATACAGGCTCGGCCACACGAATCCATCGGCCGCGGTCATCAGGGCCGGCAGGTCTTCCCGAGGCACAAAGCCGGGCATCAGTATCCGTTCGGCAACCGGCGAAGCGGCTGCCGCTTGTTGCAGCGGCCCGCACTTCCATCCCGGCCGGCCCGCCAGCACCAGGCCGTGTGGAAGGGCCGGAGCGATCTGCCCAAACGCTTCGACCACGCGCGGGAGGTTCTTTCGGGGTTCCAGCGTGCCCACAAACAGCAGAAAGCGGTCCGGGAGTCCGTAGCGCGCACGCACACGCTCTACGGCTTCGGGTGTTGCGGGCCGGAACGACTCGTCCACCCCGAGCGGGATCACTCGAATACGGTCACGCGCAAGTCCCAGGCGCTGTTCGAGGTCGGATGCCGTTGCTTCGGAATCCGCAATGACCAGGGCGGCCCCGCGAGCGCTGCGCGAGATCATCGCTCGATAATATAAGGCATGCGCCCGCCGAAACCAGGCCGGATTGACGAGGCTGCTCACGTCGTGCACCGTTACCACGGCGCGGGACAGGTTTCCGGCGTGGCCGATGCTCGCCGGATAGTGGATGAGCCCGGCCTGGCGCAGCCAGGCTCCGCTGCTGGCCAGGTAATTCAGAGCACGTATCCGGCCGCGTGCGCCAGGAAGCGTCAAGGTGCCCTCCGGCGCCGGCAGGCCTTCCGGCCAGGCAAGCGAGAGCTCAATGCCGCTGGAGATGCGCGGCAGCCATTTCGCAAGCTGCATCGTGTACTCGCCCGTGCCGCTCCGGTTGCCCGCCTGGGTACCATCGATGATCACGCGCATGCCGCAACGCTCCGGTACACGCCAAAGGTGCGTGCCGCGCAGTCTTTCCAGGAAAACGCCGCGGCCCGGGCTCGCCCGGCCTCGGAGAGTGCGGCGCGGCGGCTGCTGTCGTGAAGGAGCCCTTTCATGGTCTCCGCCCACGCGTCCGCGTCATCCGCGGGGAGAAGAACTGCCGCGCCACCGGTGACTTCGGGCATCGAAGAGTTGCCGGAGGCAAGGACTGGACACCCGCAGGCCATCGCTTCGAGCACGGGCAGCCCGAATCCTTCGTACAGGGAGGGAAATACGAATAGATCGGCGGCGGAGTAGAATGCCGCCAGCGCCGCGTGATCATCCACGTAGCCGGTGTGCACCACGCGGTCGCCAAGCTGCATTTCATCCCGTACGTGCTGATACTCTTCCGGGTTCCAGCCCAGGGGCCCGGCCAGTACCAGCTGGTGCGGGATCTCCCGGGCAATCTTCTGGAATGCGCGGAGGAGAGTCGGGATGTTCTTCCGCGGCTCAATCATGCCCACGAACAGGATAAATGGCCCCTGCACCCCGCAAATCCGGCATACCTGGGCCGCGGCTTCCTCCCGGGGCATGGGGCCGATGCTCTCGTCGACCGCCAGCGGGGCTACGTGTATCTTCGTTGAGGGCACCTCCAGGAGGCGCTCAATGTCGCGGGCAGTGGACTCTGAATAGACCAGAATTCCATGTGCTTCGCGGGCAAAGCGGGCGATATGGCGCGAAAACGGCCCCACAATCCTCGGGCTGCACAGATGCGGCGCGGCCAGAAACGACAGGTCGTGAATGGTCACGACCCGCTTCGCCACGGAGGTGGGAGGGAGGAAGTAATTCGTTGCGTGGTATACATCTACGCCATGGAGCAGTGTGTCGACTGCCGGCTTGCCCCAGTGTTCCCACATCGTGTAGGCGAGGCGCGTGGGAATCGGCAGATGACGATGAAAGAGCGGCCTGCCCCACTGCCGGGCGTCAATTCGGCGCAGACCGGTCGAAAAAGCCTTCAATTCCCAGGTATCATCCAGCTGGAGCAGGTGCTTGACCAAGTAGTAGCAGTAGTTGCCGATGCCCGTCCGGTTTCCGGTCACGGAACCAATGTCTATCCCAACCTTCATGCGCGAGCCAGTCCTGTTTCTTCGGGCAATCCATAGTAAGGCCGGTGCGGGGCAATGTCAACAGGAGCGTTCTCGGGTGCATCGCTTAACTTTTTACATGAAAAAGAGTTATGAGAAACGTTCTGCGCCCGCGGCTCTCTTGAATTCTTGACAGTGGCTTTACCGTATGGTACACTCCGCCCGTTATTAGCACTCTTCTGTCATGAGTGCTAAATGAGAGGCCACACGCTCTTGGAACAAGGCGCCGAACAGCTCAGCCAGCGTGAACGGCTCATCCTGCAGGCGGTCGTACATTCGTACATCACCACGGCGGAGCCGGTGGGCTCCCGTGCCGTCGTGAAGCGCTTCGGCCTGGATATCAGCCCGGCCACCGTGCGCAACGTCATGGCGGATCTGGAAGAAGCGGGGTACCTGAAGCAGCTGCACACCAGTTCGGGGCGCGTGCCCACCGACAAAGGCTACCGCTACTACGTTGATTATCTGATGTGCGTTCAGGAGGTGACCCGGGCGGAACGCGCCCGCATCCAGGAAGAATTGTCGGAACGGCTCAACGATGCCGATGAGGTGATCCGCCACACGAGCCGCTTGCTGGCGCTGACCTCCCATCAAATGGGGCTGGTAGAAGTCCCGGATGAGCGCAATGCAGAGATCTGCCGCATTGAGATGCTGCCCATCGGAACGCGCCGCGTCGGTGTGATCCTGGTGGACAACTATGGGCGGGTGCGCTCGCTGGTGGCCAAGCTGGACGAATCACTGCCTGCGGAAGGCGTGCAGCGGATTGGGCGCTTTCTCGATGCGAATTTCCGCGGTGTTTCCATGCAGGGATTGCATGCCGCGGTCTCGGCGCGCACATCATCCTTTCAGGATGAACAGCGGCGCCTGGCCGAACAGGCACTGCGCGTTCTGGCACTCATGCCGCCCAGCCGCCAGGGAGAGCTCATCCTGGAAGGCACGGCGCAATTGTTCAAGCAGCCGGAATTTCAGGACATGGACCGCGCCCGGCAGGTTTTTGGTTTCTTTGAAGAACACGACCGGCTGGTCGAGCTGATCCGCTCGGCGATTCGGGATGGAGAACCGCAGCGTTCATCCATTGTCATCGGCTCGGAAGTGCCCGACGACGAATTGCACGAAATCAGCATCGTGGTCTCGCCCTATTGCGTGGGCGAGCAGGCGGCCGGCGTGGTGGGTGTCATTGGCCCCCGCCGCATGCCGTATTCGCGGCTCTCGGGCCTGGTTGAATACACCGCAGCCCTCCTGGGAAGCTACCTGACCGGTATCGCGGGGATGTCGACGGATGACGATGTCGGGACGAACCCGCTCGTGGGTGGTCCCAGCGACGGAAATCACGACTAGAGACTACGCAGGGCATGAAGAAGAAAAACACCAAAAAGTCGTTTCTGGAAGAGCAGCTTGAAGCGGAAGCCCGCAAGCAGGCCGGCGCGAGCGACCCGGGAGATCCCGCCGCGGACACCCCGGGCGCTGAAGCGCATAGCGAAGGCCTCCCCGGGGATGGGACCCGCTCGACCGGCGGAGCTGCAGCTGCGGAGCCGGTGGATGTCGAGGCCTTGCTTGAAGAGCGCGACCAGCTCAAAGATCAGCTCCTGCGCGCTCGCGCCGAGTTCGACAATTTCCGCAAACGGAATGCACGCGACTACGAGCGCCTCCGCAAAACGGCCGCGGAAGCGCTGGTGCGCGATTTGCTGCCCGTCATGGACCATCTGGAATTGGCACTGAAACATGCCGATGACGCGTCGAACGCGGTCGTGGAAGGCGTCCAGATGGTGGCCCGGCAATTTGCGGACGTGCTGGGCCGCCACGGCGTGGTGCCCATTCCGGCTTTGGGAGAGGCCTTTGATCCCAACGTTCACGAGGCCATGATGCAGCGGGCCGACGACGACGCCGAGCCCAATACGGTGCTTGAGGAATTTCAGCGCGGATACTGCATGGGGGATCTGGTGCTGCGCCCGTCAAAGGTCGTGGTATCTTCAGCGCCCTCTGCGGCATCTGCGGACTCATCTGACGGGGGATCGGAAGAAGGATAGGCGTGCCCGGCGATTCGAGCTCGCGGCCGGGGCCGTGGTGCGCGCAGAAGGCACTGGTAATTCAGCCAATTTACGGAGGTTTATAGACGATGGGCAAGGTTATCGGCATTGATCTTGGAACGACCAACTCATGCGTGGCGGTCATGGAGGGCGGAGAGCCTGCAGTTATTGCGAATGCGGAAGGCAACCGGACGACACCGTCCGTGGTCGCTTTTACGAAAAACGGCGAACGGCTCGTGGGCGCTGTCGCCAAGCGGCAGGCCATTACGAATCCGCAGAATACCGTATTTTCAATCAAGCGTTTTATGGGGCGCCGCCACAATGAAGTCGCGTCAGAAGAGAAGATTGTGCCGTACAAGGTCGGGGAAAATCCCACCGGCGACTGCCAGGTCGAACTCATGGGTCAGACCTATCGCCCTCCCGAGCTGTCCGCGATGATTTTGCAGAAAATGAAAGAGACCGCCGAAAGCTATCTCGGCACTACGGTGACCCAGGCCGTGGTCACTGTGCCCGCGTATTTTAATGATTCGCAGCGCCAGGCCACCAAGGACGCCGGGCGAATCGCGGGCCTGGAGGTCCTGCGCATCATCAACGAACCAACTGCCGCGGCACTGGCTTATGGGCTCGACCGCAAGAAAAACGAAAAAGTGGCCGTGTACGACCTCGGCGGCGGAACCTTCGACGTGTCGATCCTCGCGATTGGCGATGACAGTTTCGAAGTGCTCAGCACCAACGGCGACACGCATCTCGGTGGCGACGATTTTGATCAGCGGATAATCGACTGGCTGGCGGAGGAGTTCCTCCGCGACCAGGGCTTTGACCTGCGCAAAGATCCCATGGCCCTGCAACGGCTCAAGGAAGCCGCTGAAAAAGCCAAATGTGAACTCTCCACGACGATGCAAACGGATATCAATCTGCCGTTCATCACCGCCGACGCCTCCGGGCCCAAACACCTCAACTACACCCTGACCCGCGCGAAGCTCGAACAACTGTGCGATGACCTCCTGCAACGGTCAAAAAGCCCCTGCTTCCGCGCGCTTGAAGATGCCGGCCTGTCGGCCCAAGACATCAACGAGGTCATCCTGGTTGGCGGCATGACGCGCATGCCCGCCGTGGCCGAGATCGTCAAGGCCATCTTTGCCCGGGAACCGCATCGCGGCGTGAATCCGGACGAAGTGGTCGCGATCGGCGCCGCGATCCAGGGCGGCGTGCTCTCCGGCGAAGTCAAAGACGTCCTGCTGCTCGATGTGACACCGCTTTCTCTCGGCATCGAGACCCTGGGCGGCGTGTGCACCAAGCTCATCGAACGCAATACCACGGTTCCGGTGACCAAACGCCAGATCTTCTCGACCGCTTCCGACAGCCAGACCACCGTGACGATTCATGTGCTCCAGGGGGAGCGTGAAATGGCCGACGACAACCGTACGCTCGGCAAGTTTGACCTCTTCGGCATTCCGCCGGCGCCCCGCGGCATCCCCCAGATCGAAGTCACGTTTGACATCGACGCCAACGGGATCGTGCATGTCTCCGCCAAAGACCTCGCTACCGGAAAAGAACAGAAGATCCGCATTGAATCTTCCAGCGGCCTGTCTGAGAGCGAGATCGATAAAATGGTTAAGGATGCCGACGCACACCGCCAGGAAGATGAGGAGAAAAAGCACCGGATCCAGGTGCGCAACAATGCCGATTCCATGGTGTATCAGTGTGAAAAACTCCTCAGGGAAAATGCGGACAAAGTCAGCGCCGCCGACAAAAAAGCGGTCGAGGATGCCGTGCAGGAAGTGAAGAAGGCTCTGGAAAGCGGCGATACCCCCTCGATTGAAGCGGCGATGGAGCGCTTGACCCAGGCGCAGTACAAACTTTCTGAAGCGCTGTACAAAAGCTCGGCAGCGCAGGACCCGGCCGGCGAGCACGCCTCGACGGGCGCGGGACAGGGCGACGGCAGCGAAACGCCAACGGGCGGCACGTCTGAGGACGGCCCCATGGATGCGGACTTCACGGTCGTCGACGAAGAAGAAAACGAAAACGGAACCAAACAGAATTGAGGTAAAGCGAATCCGCGCGAACCGGCCCGGCGGCATGATGCCGGGTGGACCGCGGGTGCGTGTGCAGAGACGCGCGCCGGGGGGCCGGTGCGGGCGGATTGTGTGGATACCCATCCATGGCTACGAAGAATCTGTATGACATACTGGGGGTTTCCCGGGAGGCCTCGCAAGAGGACATTCGCAAGGCCTACCTGAAGCTTGCCCATAAATACCATCCAGACAAAACCGGCGGCGACAAGGCGGCTGAAGAAAAGCTCAAAGAGATCAACGCCGCGTACGATACGTTGAAAAATCCCGAAAAACGCTCGCAATATGACCGGTTCGGCCAGGCCGGCCCCGGTTTCGGCCCCGGCTTCGGCGGCAATGCGGGTTTCGGCGGATTCGGCTTTGGCTTTGACAACGCCGGCGGATTTGAGACGCCGTTCGAAGACTTCTTCGATGTCCTCTTCGGCCGGCAGGGCGCCGGGCGAGGGCGCCGCCGTCC